>CBDUNM010000008.1:0-65210 GCA_965368585.1 uncultured Chromatiales bacterium
TCGAGCCGGTCCCGCTGAGGCTGGCGGTCTCACCGACCAGCACCGTCTGGTCGTCACCGGCGTCGGCGACGGGTGCAGTGTTCGGCGTGCCGGCCGCGACCGTGACGGTGTCAGGCGCGCTGTCGAACTCGCCGTCGTTGACGGTGAGCGCAATGACATAGTCGCCGGCCGCATCGGGTGTGAGGGACGGTGTGGCGGTGGTCGCGCCGACCAGGGCGGCGGCGCTGGTGGCGGGCGCGGCGACCAGGGTCCAGTCGTAGGTCAGGATATCGCCGTCGGGGTCTGTCGAGCCGGTCCCGCTGAGGCTGGCGGTCTCACCGACCAGCACCGTCTGGTCGTCGCCGGCAGCGGCGATCGGCGCGGTATTGCCCTCCGTTGCGCTGATGGTCGCGGAGTCGGGCGCGCTGCTTACCGTACCGTCGTTGACGATGAGTTGTACGACATAGGTGCCGGGAAGATCGGCGTTGAAGGTCGGGGCGACGGCCGTGAGGTCGGAGATCACAGCGCCGCTCCCAGCGGGTACCACGATAAACGACCAGGCGTAGGTCAGGGCGTCACCATCGGCATCGACGGACGCGCTGCCCTCGAGTGTGACGACACTGCCGGCCAACACCGTCTGGTCCGCTCCGGCGTCTGCGATGGGGGTCGTGTTAACGGTGGAAATCGTCACGGTATCCGGCGCGCTGTCAGAGGTGCCGTCGTTGACAATCAGCTGAGCTACGTAGTCGCCCGATGCGTCCAAATCGAAACTCGGAACGATCGCCATCGGATCGGAAAGCGACGCCAGGCTACCTTCGGGCACGCTGACAAAGGACCAAAAATAGGCGAGTTCGTCGTCGTCGACGTCGTATGATTCACCGCCGTCGAGAAAGGCAGTATCGCCGACTCGCAGTGACTGATCATCCCCGGCGTCGGCAACGGGCGCGGTGTTGGTGGTGGCTACTACGACGGTATCGGGCGCGCTGTCGACGAGACCGTCGTTGACGATCAATTGGGCGACGTAAGCGCCGGAAACGTCTATGACAAAGGTTGGCTTGACCGACGTCGTATCGTTCAGCGCGGCAGCGCTGCCGCTGGGCACGCTCGTCAATGCCCAGCTGAAAGTGAGTTCGTCGCTGTCGACGTCGCTCGAAGCGCTGCCGTCGAGGGTAATCGTGTCGCCGACCTGCGCCAGTTGATCCGCACCGGCGTCGGCGACCGGCGCACTGTTATCGGTAGCGATGGTGACCGTATCCGGCGCGCTGTCGGTAATGCCGTCGTTGACTACCAACCGTACCTCGTAGGCTCCCGGCAAATCGATGTCGATCGTCGGGTTGACGGCCGACGGGTCGGAAAGTGCCGCGCCGCTGCCGTCGGGGACACTGATCAACGTCCATAAAAAGTTGAGAGTATCGCCGTCGATATCGCTCGATTCGCTACCGTTCAGCGTGGCGGTTTCGCCGACAAACACCAGTTGATCGGCGCCCGCATCGGCGACCGGCGGGCTGTTTCCGGTGCTGACGACGACGATATCGGGGGCGCTGTCTTCCTTACCGTCGTTGACCACCAGCTGCACCGTATAGTTGCCGGGCAGATCGACGGTGAACGTCGGATTGACGGAAGTGGGCTCGGCAAGCACCGCCTCGCTGTCAAGCGGGGCCTCGATCAGTGACCAGATGAAGGACAGTGGGTCGCCGTCCAGGTCACTGGAACCGCTCCCATCCAGGGTGATCGTATCTCCGACCAAAGCCAGCTGGTCCGGTCCCGCGTCAGCGGACGGCACCGTGTTCGGTGTGGTGACTTGCCCGAATGCGCTGACGACGAGGTCGATATCGTCCATCGTAACGGCGCCATCCTCGGTGAGATCGGCGATGGCGCATTGCGGCAGCACCGACGGGTCGCTGCCAAAGCAGCTGGCGGCCAGGGACAGATCGTAGATATTGACGATACCGTCTGCGTTGAGGTCGGGTGACGCAAGCGTCGGCGCGGTTAACAACGCGACTATGAAACCAGCGAAGACTGTAAATCGATATCGACGTCGTTGCAAAATGTCCATGCTCTCCCCTCGGCCGTCCCCTGAGGCACGGTCTGTTGGTTTCAACCCTGTTAAATCAGCTGTCGGTGTTCGTGTACAGCAAACAACGCAAACTGACTTTAAGATGGCGCCCCTTCGGTGCGGAGGTCCCGCCTCTTGTTCGTTATTCCTTGAACGCCAGTCTTCGGTGCCTGTGACCCGTCTTGCTGCGATCCGCAATAAACAGGCCCAACAGCCCGAGAGCGAGGAGCGCGGACAGCGACGGAACCGGTACAGTCCCGCTCGGCGAGGTAACGCTGACTGTTGCGCCATTGATGGCAGCAACGTCGACGGCGACGCCGAAGGGGCCGGAAAGTAAGACGTCCGACAGGTCCAGTGCAGATACGCCGACAGCGGTGGTCTGAAAGTCCACCCGTGCGAGCACGCCGTCTCCGGAAGCGCTGAAGGCGCCAAGTGAGGCTTCGGCGAATTCAACTATGCCAGCGGAGTTGTCAATATTGGAAAGCGTAACGACAGGGGAAGGAAGAAATCCGCCGTCCGTCACATCGGTGGCGTTGAGAACGGCAGCGTCGAACACGAGCGTTAACTGGAAACCGTTTAGCGGATCAGTGGCCTCAACGCTGCTGATCAGCACATCCACCGAGAATATGTCACCCGATGTCACGCTCGCCGCGCTTTGGGTGCCTGGCGAAAAGGGATCGACGTCCACGTCGATTACCGGTATGGCGTGCGCCAGTCCCACACTGAAACTGGTCAGCGCGACAAACACGATCCGCTTGATCACCAACATTGATTTCTCCCCTGGTCGTTCTTATTGTGAACTCGTCAGTCGGCGTGCGTTGTTATTTAACGCGATGGTATTGCGGCGCCCACCGAATCTGTTGTTACGCTTATAGGAATTCAATGCTTCAAAAATATAGCAACGGGGGTTTGAGTCAATCGCCGACGGACGATAATGATTCTGTCGCCTAACCGGCTCACGTGAATGCATATCGAAGCGATGAGACGGTTTACAGCGTAATGCCGAGGCTTCTGCGCCGGTGTGGCTTCGGCGCCGATGCCTTTCATCGATCCTGCGGCAGCGTTTTCAGTATCGCAGCGGCCTCGAGCACGAGGACCGAATCAGCGCTTCATTTACCGAGGTCGCGCACGCGCCTGCCATGCGCGGGCATCGGGCTCGGCTCGTTGGGTGGCATTGCGTCCGGCGCGCAGCAGATAGCTTCGCGCTGGAACGGGGTCTCCTGTTTTTCGTCGGATACGCATGCAGAAACGGCCTCCGTAGCCTATGGCGTTGCCGCAATCGGGATGAGCGACCGCGGCGGCGAACGCCACTCAGCGAAGGTTTCTTTTGTAGGACGGAATGTCCGCGTGCAAGGCGTCGGAAACATTGGCGAACTCCAGATTGACCGTTGCAAGCTCGACGTCTTTGAAATCGGTACCGGTCAAATTCGCGTGACGCATGGAACAACCGCTGATCACCGCGTTGGTCAAATCGACGTCGGTCAGGTTGGCCTCCGAAAAATCGGTGTGCGATGCCCAGATTCGACCCATCCTGGAGCCCGCCAAATTTGCGCCGCGGAAGCTGGCGCGATTGACGACCGCGAATCCGTCGTCGCGACCGCTGGTGAGATCAACCGCAATGAGGCTTGCGTCCGCCAGGTTGGCGCCGTTCAAATGCACGTCGCGCAAGTCGGCTCCGTCGAGCGTTGAGCGGCGCAAGTCGGCATCGATCATCAACGCATTGCGCATCTTTGCTTTGGATAGATCGCTTTGAGACAGGTCGGTGCTCTGCATATCCGCACCTTCGAAGCGCGCTTCCCGTATATCGCATTCGCACATGCGGACCTGGCGCAAATCCGCTTGAATAAAATTGACGTTGCGCAGTGCGCAGCCGTGCAGATCAGCCGCGTTGCGACGATGGTCAGCGCCCAACCTGGCGGCAAAAAGCGACGCTCCGCTCAAATCCGCGTCGTTCAGATGTACGCCGTGCAGTACCGCGTGGTCTAGTGCGGCGTTGCGCAGGTCGGCGCCGCTGAGATCGGTGTTGTCCAGTCGGGCATTTCTCAGATCCTGCTCCGCAAGATGCGCACCCGCCAATCTGAGTTCGCGTAAATCCGCGCCGTTAAGTGTGTCGGTTTCGATTCGCTCCAGCACCTCGCCGGTTTCGCGATGTTTCACTTCGATCATTCGAATCTCCCTCTATAAACGAGTAATTACCCCGCAGTTTGTTGCACGAATATTATTCACTTGCGGAGAAATGTCATTGGCTGAGCGCAATTCAAGGCGTTTTTTCGGCATGCCTTATGACGCTTTGACGGCGTAGCTGACAGGGCACCAGCTGGTGTTTGATAGGAGTTAGTTTTCGCCCTGGACGGGCGGTGGGCTGTCGCGCAGCCGACAGGGAGGTGCCATATAGGTCGGAAGGCGCGTCGGGTGGTTGGTTTCGGGGGTGTCTGTAGCGGGAATGCTTCAGTCGAGACCCCACGGATGGGCTCATGGCATCCCTCGGAACGAACGGCCCGGCCCGCCTTCGTTCAACAACTTAACGAATGTTTTATGAGAGTAACCGCTCGTCGGGTTAATCGATACGGTGCAGGGTCCGCTATCACCGTCACCGGTGACTATGCGTGGAGTCAGCGCACGGGGGTGCGCCGGCCGAGTGCGTCGCACCCGGCCGGCGCAACCCCAGCGTCACGCCAAACTCATGAAGCCCAGGTCAGCGCTATCAAAACGCCCGATATTGGGCAGGATCGCAGTGGGGTCAACGGCGCCGAACCAGCGGGCCATTGTCCACGCGTACTGATCCACCGAGGTGGTCGGAATAAAACGCCCGCGACCGGTATCCAGCGCGGCGCCAAGCCTAAGCTCCGGTATTTCGCCATATATGTTGCCGCCATTGACCGCGCCGCCAACCACCATCTGGTGGCCGGCCCAACCGTGGTCGCTGCCATCGCCGTTGGTATTGAAGGTGCGGCCGAAGTCGGAGGCGGTGAAGGTCGTGACTTCGTTCTGTATTCCCAAACTGACGGTGGTGTCGTGGAACGCATACAAGGCCTGACTGAGTTGCCGCAGCAGCGCGTACTGACGGACATTTTGGTCGGCGTGGGTGTCCCACCCACCCAGCGAGCAGAAATAGATCTGGCGCTTGAAGCCGAGCGTATCGCGGCTGACCTTGATCATCTTCGCAACGGCCTGCAGTTGCGCAGACAATGAACTGCCCACCGGATAAAGGATCGGGTCCAGCGTAACCGCGTCGTAGTTTGCCGCCAGCGCTTCGCTGACGTCGTAGGCGCGTGCCTTGGTCGCGGCCAGTTCCTGCGCCATCAAGTGGCTCGGATTATTGAGCAGATTCAAAACCTGTTCGCGCAGCGTAGCGTGGCGGATGCCGTTGACGCCCCCGGAAATCTTCAGTTGAGGAATGCCATTTGCGCTCATGGCGTATGGAATGACCGTGTTTCCCACCACCAGCGCTTGCTGGCCTGCCAGTGAAATGTTCATCGACAATTCGGGCAGTAGGGCCGAACTGTTGGCATTGTGCGCGATCATCTGTTCGGCAAGCCGTCCACCCCACCCGGCCGTCTTGGTGGCGACGTCACTGGGGTTGACGGTTTGCCATTGCAATTGCTGGTGATTGTGTGCGAACAGATTCTCGGGCAGTTGCTTATTGGAATTACGGTAGTCGAACGCATCGACGATCGGCTCCAGCAAAGTGCCGACGTTGCCAATAAACGCCATATTGCCGGATTCGTAGAGGCCCTGAACGCCACCGTTGGCGTCGATGCCTCCCAGTTCGGGGTGCAAGCCGAACTGCCGGTCATCGCCCGTACGAATGAAGTACGCCTGGGTATCGATGTCAAGTGCCGTGGCTTCCGGGACGCCAATGTCCCCCCGGGCGCTCGCATAATCCGCGTATGCGCCGCCTTTGGGGATCAGCATGTTGAACGAATCGTTGCCGCCGAACAGAAATATACAAACCAGCGCCTTGTAGTCGTTGAAAGCGACGTTTTCCGCCGCTGCGGCTTCCTTGATGTAAAGTAGATTGGTAAGCGTGGAACCAAGGCTCATGGTTCCCATCGCGGCGCAGCCTTGCATGAAACGACGGCGCGAAGCATTTATGTTTGACATGTTGTTTTTCCTCTTAAAGTGCTTGCGTTTCATGGCTGAACGGCGAATTCGGGCGCCGTGACGATCAGGTACAGGATGTCCCGCAACCGGATTGCATTCGACCATTGGGCCTGCGTGGCAGGCGAATCGATTACCGCCCCGATAGCCGCGCGAAGCGCGTCGGACATCTTGCCCGCCATCAGCAGTTGATCGAGGTGATCGGTCAGTTGCTCCGGTGCGTTGGTAATAAGCGCCAGTTCGTCGTCCAAGGACAAGGGCACGAAATTCTGATTCGCGTTGATCACTGTGCGTAGCTTGTTGTGCGCATCGATCGTCGCCATGTCGGTCATGATCTGCAGTTCAGGCGCAGTCAGGCCGGTGTCTGCAATAAACCAGGGTAGATTGGCTGTACTGGTGTCGATGGCAGGCTGGTAGTCGGGTTGAAAGAAATTGAATACGGACGGGGCGCTCAACGAGGTTTGTCCGAACAGCGCGCGGTTGGTATCTGCATGGGTCGCCGCGTACACGTCGCCGTCGAAAGCCCGCCACAAAGCCGTCAGCTGCAGCAGGGGTTCGCGCACCTTGCTCCCGTAGTCGCGCGCCTGGAAATTAGCGCGGCGTGCTTCCGGATCGATCAACACCGCCTTGATCGCTGCGCCAAGGTTTCCCCCGCTGTTATAGAAGGTGCGCGCCACGCGCTGCACGTACCAGGGGCTGGGGTTGCTCGTCACAAATCGTTCGATCAACCGTCGCGCCATAAAAGGCGGAACATTCGGGTGAGTGGCGATGTTGCCGACCGCCGCCCGGACGTCGGCCGCAGTCCCCTGACCGGCGGGCAGGGTCTGATTCGATCCCGACAGCTGAAGCAATCGTTTTTCGCCTTTGTCGTGGTATCGATCGCACACCTCCATGCGGCGGGTGAAATCACGCCTGGTACGCTTCCATAATTCGCACCCGTTACCCGCGGGATCGTTGAGATCGTAGTTCAGACCGGTGAAGGCCCGCGCAAACTCGATAATCGTATCCTGGTCGTAGGTCGGTATGCGTGCCCCGGTTGGATCCAGCACCGGCTCGCCGGAGGGCTTGAGCAGATCGACTCCGATCGAGAACAGTTGCAGCACCTCGCGTGCGTAGTTCTCGTCCGGCTGCGGACCTCCCGGGTCGGCAGGGTCCGCCGCCTGACTGCGCACCGCCGAAAGATAGTGTCCCATCACAGGATGGAAGGTGACGTCCTCCAGCAGCGTTCGGTAGTCAGCGAACGCGTCGTTCACCAGCATGTTGTAATATCCGTGCAATCCTATCTGACCGGCCTTGAGCGCGAGCACGGGATCGGCATCCGAGACAACGAAGATTTCGCTTAACGCGAAGGCCATGCGGTGCCGCAGCTGGTCGGGAGCGTTGAGCGCCCTCTCGAACCATGCATAATTGCGGGCCAGGCGGTGAGCGTTATTACCCCTCGTCGGGTCGAACTCGTCCGGCAACAGGGTTGCCGGCATGCTCAACTGGGCGTCGATCCAGGCGGCAATCCCGGCAAGTTCATGGCCCTCTTGGGCAATCAACTGGCTGAGATCGCAGATATCCTGCTTTGTTGGGCCGAAGGTGGCCTGGGTCAAAAAGCGCGTAATCGATGCGGCGTTCGCGATCGGCACCGTGCAGGTGCCGCCCACAGCCGCCTGAGCCGCGTTCAGCGCCAGCGCGCCACAACCCAGCAACAAGACGATGACGAAACGCCCAAGTGGTTTGCCTATGGTTAGGATTTTGCCTGTTCGTTGCGAACGGATCTCGACTCCCACCCGCGACGTATCCCGGGTGTATTCCCCAAAGAGGTTCATGCGCATGCTTCTCCAAAAAAATAAAACTAGCCGGAAGGTCTAAAATTCGGCGATTTCTCTGCGCCGAATCGATACTACGATCTCGCCGATTGGAGCCTGCGATCACGGCCGGATTGTATTTCTTATTCAAGTCCGAACCGTGTCGAACACAGTCGCGCTCAAGCGGTCGTCGGTTTCACCCAATTACCAAAATTGCCAAATCAAAAACGTATATAGGGTGGCTGACATATTAGCCTTGCGGCGACTTCGGGACAACCCTATATATGCACTTTTGCGACCCTACTATGTTGCTGATAGTTAAAAGAAATAAACGACTATTAGAGCCCGTTGATATGCGTTTTTGGGAACGCTGCCGCGCGCCTGCAAGCAACGCCGATGCACGGCGCGTACCGTCCCTGTCAACCCCCGGCGACAGCGCGCGTACCGACCGTATGTCGAACCACCTGCGCTGGCATTAGCGCGCCGCAGGGCGAGGAACAACGTTGCACGAAAGCCGGAATATCGTGCGCCGCTTTCATTGATATTGACATCGGCAGCACGCTCGGACGTTGTCGATCGCACGGTTTGAGCGCCTGCGAACCGAATGCGCAGTTGGCGCATGCCGGTGTATTGCGTGCAGACCGGTGACCCGAAGTGTTCTACCTGACGCCGTACACCGGCAAACACGTGCCTAGAAAAAATTGTGCGTTACAATTCTGCCATGTCGAGTTATTCCTCCCGCCACGTCGAATCCATCAATACCACCCGGGCGGAGTATTGGTGTCCTGCGGATTGAGCTGCCATGGCCCTGGTCAGAGTTACCCGCTCAGTCAAAATTCCTGATCCGCTGAAGATCAGCCGCTACCGTAAGGTTCCGGAACTCGGTCCGCAGATTCTCTTTTTCAGCGGTGGTTCGGCGCTCAACGCGACCAGCCGAGTACTCAAGCACTACACGCACAACTCGATACATCTGGTCACGCCCTTCGATTCCGGGGGGAGTTCCGCCAAGCTCAGACAGGCATTCGACATGCCTTCTATTGGTGATCTGCGCAGCCGTTTGATGGCCTTGGCGGATGAAAGCGTGACCGGCCATCCTGAAATCTATCGGCTGTTTACTTACCGGCTTCCCGCAGCCAAGCGCAACACCAAACTGGTCGAACAACTGGAACGTCTGGCGTGGGGCAAGGATCCGCTGATCAAAGAGATCTCCAGTCCGATGCGGCGTTTGATCCGAAACCAGTTGGGTTTCTTTATCGAGCAGATGCCGGACGATTTCGACCTGCGTGGCGCGAGCATTGGCAATTTGATTCTGGCTGGCGGGTATCTCAATAACCATCAGCACCTCGATCCGATAATTTTTTTGTTTTCCAAACTCGTCAACGTACAGGGCACGGTGCGTGCGGTGGTCAACGACAACATCCATTTGGGCGCCGATCTGAGCGACGGCAGCCAGGTGATCGGACAACACAACCTCACGGGAAAGGAGACCCCGCCGCTGCGCTCGTCCATCGCCAGGCTTTTCTTGTCGGGGTCCGCCGATCACCATCGCCCAGTGTCGGTTGAATTGCGCAATAAGAACCGTGACTTGATCGTGGGTGCCGACCTGATTTGCTATCCGCCGGGCAGTTTTTATACCAGTCTGCTGGCCAACTTGTTGCCGAAAGGAGTCGGAGCCGCGATAGCGGCCAACGGCTCTCCCAAGGTTTACATACCGAATCTCGGCGAGGACCCAGAGCAGATCGGTATGGATTCAAATGACTTGTTGCAGACGTTAATGGCGGAACTCAGGAACAACGCCGGCGCCGATACGGCAAACGATCGGTTAATGAATTTCGTGTTATTGGATAGACGCAGGGCCCGCTATCCGGGAGAGTTTGATCAGGAGTTGCTGCAATCGATCGGTGTTGAGATCATCGATACTCCGCTGATCAGTCGTAAGAGCGCGCCTTATTACGACGAGGATCTGCTGGTCTCCGCGTTGTTGTCGTTGACCTGATGTCTTGAGTGTCCGGTCCCGCAAATATCTAAGCAAATGAGCGGGTCTTCTTCGCCCCTGGCTGCGCTGCTCGCCCTGGTGCGGGGCCTGCTACACGGCGTCCGCGCGTTTTGTCAGGAACAGAAAACGCGCCGCGACTTACCGCATTCACTTGGGGGACAGGACACCAATTGGTCGGATGTTCGGTGTGGCGGCGTATCACGAAGGGCAATGCAAGCGTCGAGGAATGAAGTGCGGCCGCACCGGCGCCGCCCGGATATTCGTCAGTTGCCGCCGCGACGATTCGGGTGGTTGGGTGCGAGGACTGCACGACCGCCTGATTGAGCACTTCGGTGAACGGCGGGTATGCATTGATTTGCAGGATATCAGCCCGGGAGCGGATTTCGTCACCACGCTGCAGCGGTCGCTCAGCGAAACGCGGGACGTGCTGGTGATTATCGGAAAAAGCCGGCTCAATTTTGCGGCAAGCGACGGCAGCCCCCGCCTGGATGACTCCGACGACTGGATGCGACTGGAACTCAATGCCGCCATCGCGAGCGGTAAACGCATCATTCCCGTTCTGGTCGACGGTGCGGACATGCCTTCCGCGGAGTTACTACCCGGCGATATCCCGCCCTTGAGTCGCCATCAGACGTTCCGCTTGTATCCGGACCATTTTGCCAGCGGGGTAAAGTTGTGGGTGCAGGGTATCGAAGCGGATTCGGGGTGACCTGTTTCGCTTTGTGCGACGTTTTCCGAACGGATTTGGTGGCAGTTTGCCGGCGCCCTCGGCGGGCATTGCTCGTCATCGCAGTGCGGCACATCGTGTCGTAGCGGGCGGCGGCGACTTGACGGCTGAGTTGGGTGTTATCGAGCCTCAACCAGTGGCCAACGCCGCGTTCAACCGTGCTTGCAGAATATCGATCAACGCCGGATGGTCTCCGACCAACGGTGACGTCGATATCGTCAAGCGTGGATGCTCCCTGGCGATTCGTGTACAGATCTCCGCGATGTCTCCACCCGGTCCTGCGTGCCGACCGGGTGAGATGAAGAGTAGCGACAAGACGACGTGCGCATCGCCCGACGCGGTACGCGCGATGTCGTTGAGGGCGGCGTCGAGCCGTTGCCCGTTGAAATCGAACTCGGGTCCGTCGCGCCTTTCCATGACGGCTTCGCGAAGTTCGATGCGACCTTCCAGGCGGCCCCTCAGCTGCGATGCCAGGTATGTCCGGACCGCGGTCACTTCCGGAATCGGGGATCCGTGGTCGACCAGTAACACATGCGAGACCGGACGCTGCGTTGCGCCGGTCGCCAGGGCGATGTTTTCGCGGAGCAATGTCGCGAGTGCCGGCTCTCCCTGCGGTAGCGGCACCAGGACGTCGGCCACACGCAGAGAAAAATCGCCGAATTCCTCTATAAGACGCGTTGCCTGGTCAGGTACGAAGGAGCTCAGTGCGCGGCTGGCGCCGAAAAACAGCGGCAGCAACAGGAACTCCCGTTGGCCGGCGCGCAGCTGACCGCGTAAAAAGCTCGCAAAGGTCACCGCGGCGCATCCCTGGATCGCGTCCGCGGGGATCCGGTCGGCGTGCTGCAGTGACACGGGGTGAACGGTCGCCGCGACCTTCCGGCCCAGTTGCCTGGCCAGGTGTCGCAGCTTCAAGGTGGCTTCCGGTCTGGTCGAACCGTTGTCTACCAGGAGTATCGTTGGCGTATCCATGGACAGAGAGTAGACCTCATGCGCCAGCGGCTTGTCATGCAGAATTACTTGGTAGTCAGCGCGGTTCGCTGGTGGCGTGCCGGTGCGTTCTCCCTGCTGGGTCGGACTCACTTAGTCGGCGCAGAGTTCCTCGTAGCGCGACCGGATGGCCGACTCGCGCAAGAGTTCGGCCCGTTGCTGATCGCCGATCGCGGGCGACTCCTCCCACTGGCCGGTATCGCGGTTGAGCACGGAAAACTTCCATTGACGCCCCATACGGAATACGCCGCTGACCTCCTTGCCGGCCTGCTCGAACTTCTCGCTGTCGAGGTGGACATTTTTCGGCATGCCGAAGGTTGGTGCGAAACCTTCCGGCTGAGCGGTCGATCCGTCCCGAAAGGTGAACAAGGTGTGCTGCGGCTCCCCGTTGATGTCCGGTTCGATGGAATCGATTTCGGGTGCACGTGACACGATGTAGCCGGCCATGAGGCGGCCCAGATCATGGTCTTCGTTCTCCATCGCGGTCAGCAGTTTATCGGCAGCGATCTTGCAGCGCTGCAATCGATCCGGGTTTTCCACCCACTCGCGGCCCATTTGCCAGCCGGCATCCATGTCGCGGTCCATCTTGGCGAAAAAGTCACCCGCTTGCGCAACCAGGTCGTCCGGAACATTCAGTTCGTAGATTTGATCGTCGAGAATAAGGTTCAGTATCATCTGGCGCTCCCGCGGGCCGGTCGGACGTCGCCGGGTATGTTACCAAACCACGAAATCCGCCTCGCTCTAAAATATCTGGAAAAATACATGCTCATCGAGATTCCCGCTCTGATCAACGACGCGCAACTCGCCAAGATCCGGGAGCTGCTGTCCACGGCGGCGTTTGTGGACGGCAAGCTGACGGCCGGTCAGGCGGCGGCAAAGGTTAAGAACAACGAAGAGCTCAGCCTGGCGCCGGAGCGGCTGCAATTGCTCTATCGGGTGGTCATGAGCAGTGTCGGGCACAACGCCCGTTTCCGCAGTTTTACCCTGCCCAATCGTGTGGCGGATTTCATCTTTGCCCGCTATCAGGCGGGTATGCGTTACGGGGACCACGTCGATGATCCGATCATGGGCACCAGGGGGCCGAAATTTCGCTCGGACGTCTCGATGACTGTCTTCCTCAGCGCGCCGGACAGCTACGCCGGCGGCGAACTGGTGGTTCGCACGCCCTTTGGCGAGCAGTCGATCAAGCTCAGCGCGGGCGATGCGGTGGTTTATCCCTCGGCCAGCGTGCATCGTGTCGCCGAAGTGACGGGTGGGGAGCGGCTGGTGGCGCTGACCTGGATTCAGAGCTTCGTGCGCGACGCGGCGCGGCGCGAACTGCTGTTCGAACTCGATCAGGCGCGCGAACACCTGCTCAGGACCGCACCGGACACCGATCACGCCAAGTACGTCGATCGTTCCTACGCGAACCTGCTGCGCATGTGGGCGGACGTATGAAAGCGCACCTGTCGCGACCAAGCGGCGTTGGCGCGAAAGCCGCAAACAAAAGGCGGCCAAAAGCCGCCTTGTTCGTTCCGCGGTAGCGATTGCTAACCGCCAGTCCGGGAGGAGCGTCGCACGGTCGAATGCCGGCTCCAGCGCGGCTCAGTACCCACCTTTGCGCAGCACGAAGGGCAGGCCCGCAATCTTGTTGCCTTGCTTGCTGGGCGCTTTGGGAAAAAGCTTGTACATGTCCTTGCTGGTCACCTTGGTGCCCAATCGCTTACTCATGTCTTTCAGAATGGCGCGTTCCATCGGCTGGTTGCCGCCGTTTTCGGTGTACTCTTCGCGCAGGTAGTTGATCACTTCCCAGTGCGCGTCGGTCAGCTCGATGCCGTCTTCCGCTGCCAGCGCTCTGGCCACATCCTCGTTCCAGTCGTTGGGGTTCACGAGGTTGCCGTTGCCGTCGGTTTCCACGTTAGTGCCGTTAACTTCAAGAGCCATGTCATCATTCCTCTCAATATACGTTTATTAGCATATCTGTATGTACTGGCGAGGAATTCTACAAAAAAATTTATCGAATAGGGAACCGCCGATTCGCCACTTGGTTAATCGTCGTCAACAGTCTTGTTGACCGCTGCGATGCCTTTGTGGGGGATGAAGATACCGCAGCCCATGTGGCGCAGGGGCCCCAGGCCGACCTCCTGCAGATGCACGGACTGGTCGGCCGGTAATTCCGCCAGCATCAGGCTGCGGGTGGCGACCCGGCCGTCGGGTGTGCCGATGTCTGTCGTTTTGCCGCACAACGCCTTGCGCACCCGGATATTCACTGCGTCGAGTGCACGCGCGGCCCGGGTCAGGAAAAGGTGTTCGTCTACGGCCTCACCCGGTTCGAGGACCACGTAGCGCGCGAACAGGGTCCCTTGGCGCGAAAGCAGTCGGGTTTTCGCCGCGCCGACAGTCAGTGGATGTCCGGCGATATCCAGTGTGATGCCGGTCAACGCCTGCTGCACCGCGTCCTGCCGCTCGCGCGGCACGCGGATGGTGAGCTTGGTGCGACGCGACAGCTGAAGTTGCTGCCCCGATTCGGGATCAGGGCGTTCCCACCCGTTCTGCGAGCCGGCGACGTGCACCGTGTGCACGCCGATCTGCGGTTCGTCGGCGATCCAGGGTGCCACCTGCAGCAGCGCGTTGGACAAGTCGTATGCGTGATCGACCGGCAAGTTACGGCACCGGATTTCGAACATCAGATCGACGACGTTGTCGCAAATCTTGGCCTGTCGGTCTTCTTCTTCCTGCCAGAACATGGTTGGTTACTCCGTATTTTCGGCCTGGGTTATGCCGGCCTGCAGCGCGTCGCGGTCGAACCACCACTGGTCCTGTACCAGTACGTCGATAACGTTTCGCAAGCGCACCAGAAATTTGTCGGGATCGTTGAGCTCGAGCCGTTCCACCCAGTGGTCGAATTGCTGCTGGCTCTCGACCTCGCTGTGACGTCGGGCGACTCTGCCCAAAAGCTGCTGGGTAAAAAACATCAGGCGCTCGCGGTCGGGTCCCGCGGGCGCACGTAAATCGGTGATGAAGCAGGCCGTGGCGGCGGCCACCGCGGCGCCGTCGGCGTCGTCGGGCGTGTCGTCAACGATGTGGCTGAGCAGATGTACGGTGATTTCCGGATCCATCGGAAAACTTACCGCCAACCAGGCGCCTTGCCCTAGTGCCAGCAGCGAATCCGGCTGATCACACTGATACATGATGTCGCAGGCGTCCGCGGCACTTTGCGGGTCGTCAAGCGTCATTAACAGTCCAAAAGCGGTGCGCGCTATCGGCCAGGCGTCCGCCCCGCGCTCGAGCAGCTGCAAGGACCGGCCGATCGCCAGAAGCAGTTCGGCGCGCTGTCGCGGGTCTGCGTTTTCGGGCAGTCGCTCGAGTTGTTGCTGCAGTTCGACCACCTGTCCTTCCAGTTGCGCCTGTTGACCGAGGTCTTTTCGCAGCGATGCCGCTGCCGTATCGGGTAGCTCGTTCGGTTGGAAATAGTTCACTGCATCGTGTCCTCTATAGGCGTCCGCTGAATACAGATTCGATACGTTCTTCCCAGTCGTCCGGCGTATCGGGGTAGGGGGGCTTTACGTCGAATCGCAAGAAACGTTCGCCCTGACGCGCATGCTCCCTGACCGTCTCGAGCAGGGCGTCGAACGAGTCGAGTTCCTGGTTGGCTATAATGATATGACTGAGATGAAGCATGTTGGATAGGGTCCTCGATATCAGGTCTGTGCGACCCGGTCGTAGTATCGTGCACGGAATATCAGGCGCTTGCGCCCAGTCGCGGGATCATCCCTGAAACCGGTTCGGCAGTGCAGCGCGTTGTTGCTGATCAAGCCTTCACCGGGATTCAGCCGACAGTGGAAGATGTGGTCGTCGCCGTCTGAAAACAAGCGCAGCAGAAATTCGGTAGCCGCCTGCACCGCACTGTTTTGTCGCCACTCGATGTTGCGTTGGCGGGCCGAATAGCGCATGTGCAGGTGGTGTTGGTCGGTTATCCACGAGAATACCGGCCCGGTCTGCGCGCTTCGTACCGCGATGCCGCCATTTTCATTGGCCGGTATCGTCATCACGTCGTCGATCGTCAGCGCGTCCGCCAGCGCTGGATTGTGATCGCGCAGACGAATATAGGCGATCTCGTGATTCAATACGGCGTTTTCACCGCCTTCTGCGGCGTCCTGAGCGCAATACAGCAGCCACGCCCGGATCTGGCGTTGCGGCGGGTTGTAGTACCCGTCGGTATGCCAGCTGAGGGGCCGATTGGAGTAGGGGACATATCGCTTGCCCTTGGTGCTCGAATCAGCGGTCAGCGCGGACAGGCCGCTGTCCTCCGCACACAGGTTCTGATCGAGTCGCCGCAGGCCGAGTTGTCGGCCGAGCGCGACGAGCTGCCGTTCCGGGTTTACCAACGGCGAGGCCAGCCGAAACACCGCGAAATTATGCGTCCGACACGCCGCTTGCAGCGCCTGGCGTTCGCCGTCGCTCAAACGGTCAGGGTTGTAGACGTCGATTCGCAGCGCGGGGTCGTGGCGTGGTGCCACGGCCAACCGCGCGGCACGCCACTTTCTATAAACCGAATCGTTATGCTGCATTGCAATATGTAAAGATAAGGTAGATCGGAATTTGCTGCGGGCAGTCAGTCGAGCTGTTGATGTGTTTGATCGAGATCATTGGTTCCGCTAAATAACACACGCTTTCGTTCATTTATTTAAGTATACTCGAAAATTCTAACCTGCTTCGTAACAGATGGAGAAAGCTCTTTTTATCAATCTGTTACGCGTCGGCCAAGTGGTTGAAAAAAGTCATATATCCCCAATGGGATAGAAACGGGAGGGGTATCCCCCCCATTGGCGGAGTGTCGCCGCTTTTGACCTGAAGCTAATATTAGCCGCCGATGATAAGGGTTTGCTGGCGGCGCAGACTGAAATTTTGACAGCAGCCCCTCGCAGTGACGGCACTGCAACCTGAGTACGGCTAATTTGCGATGACGCCGCGGCCCGATCCGATGCGGCCGGGCGTTGACAGGCATCATGCACGAACACGACGAGTCAGGAGATCCACCCAGATGGCAATCGATAAGCACCAAACACCTATGCTCGACCAGCTTGAGAGTGGCCCATGGCCGAGCTTTATCTCGGGCATCAAGCGTCTCCGTGACCAGCACCCAGAAGAGCGGATCAATAAGGTCACCAATGACCTGCTGGGCCAGCTGGAACACTCTTACGAGACCCGCAAGGGCTACTGGAAAGGCGGTACGGTTTCCGTGTACGGTTACGGCGGCGGCATCATTCCGCGCTTCTCCGAAGTCGGGAAGGCGTTCCCCGAATCCAAAGAGTTCCATACGCTGCGCGTACAGCCGCCCGCGGGCAACCACTACTCGACCGACATGCTGCGTCAGTTGGCCGACAGCTGGGAGAAGTGGGGCTCCGGTCTCGTCACCTTCCACGGTCAGACCGGAAACATCATGTTTATCGGTACCAGTACCGAGGGTACCCAGCACTTCTTCGACGAAATCAACGACTACGGTTGGGATCTCGGCGGTGCCGGTCCTTGTGTGCGTACCGCCATGTCCTGCGTGGGCGCGGCGCGCTGTGAAATGTCGTGCGCCAACGAGCAAAAGGCGCATCGCCTGCTGGTAAACAACTTCACCGATGATGTCCATCGCCCGGCCTTGCCGTACAAGTTCAAGTTCAAAGTCTCGGGTTGTCCCAACGATTGCCAGAACGCGATCGAGCGTGCCGACTTCGCCGTTATCGGTACCTGGCGCGACGATATGAAGGTCGATCAGGATGAGTGGAAGGCATACGTGGCCCGGAAAGGCCGTCAGCACGTAATCGACAACATCATCACCCGTTGCCCGACCAATGCGTTGACGTTGAAGGACGACGACGCTCTCGACGTGAACAACAAAGACTGTGTGCGTTGCATGCACTGTCTGAACGTCGTGCCGAAAGCGCTCCACCCGGGCGACGACAAGGGCGTCACCATTTTGATCGGCGGTAAGCGCACGCTGAAGATCGGCGACCTGATGGGCACCGTCGTGGTGCCGTTCAAGAAGCTCGAAACCGAAGAGGATTGGGAATCGATCGTCGAATTGGCCGAAGAGGTCATTGATTTCTGGGCGGAGAACGCACTCGAGCATGAGCGTTGCGGAGAAATGATCGAACGTATCGGTCTGGTGAATTTCCTGGAAGGAATCGGCATCGAGCCGGATCCGAATATGGTCAACCATCCGCGTGAGAGTTCATACGTACGCATGGATGGTTGGGACGACGAAGCGGTCAAATGGTTCGAGCGTCAGGCTGAAGCCTCTTAATCGAGCAACGGTTGACCCGGTATAAAATCGACGTGCGAGCCGGCGCTTGGTGGCCGGCTCGACAGGGCAAGTTACGCTAGTTACCCGCTTTTCGGAGGTAAAACATGGCAAGAGATATGCGCGAACCGATCGAGACAGGCTGTCCAGATCCGTTCCAGTACATGCATCCCACGATGCGCAAGAATTTCGGTATGTGGAAGTATCACGAGCACCCGCGTCCCGGCGTACTCAAGCACGTTGCATACAGCGGCGACACCATCTGGACCGTGCGTGCCGGTACGCAGCGCATCCTGGACGTGTACACGCTGCGCAAGCTGTGTGAAATCGGCGATCAGTTCGCCGAAGGCTACGTTCATTTCACCATCCGTTCGAACATCGAATTCATGGTGACCGACGAAGCAAAGGTCGATCCGCTGATCAGCGCGCTCGAAGATGAAGGCTTCATAGTCGGCGGCACGCAGAACTCGGTGACCATGATTTCGCACACCCAGGGTTGGCTGCATTGCGATATTCCGGGTACCGACGCCTCGGGCGTGGTCAAGAGCATGATGGACGAACTCATCGAGGAGTTTCGCAATGCCAACATGCCCAACCGGGTTCATATCACCACGTCCTGCTGCCAGATCAACTGCGGCGGCCAGGGTGATATCGCCATCAACGTTCAGCACACCAAGCCGCCGAAGATCAATCACGATCTGGTTGCCAATGTCTGCGAACGACCATCCGTGGTTGCACGTTGTCCGGTGGCCGCGATACGCCCCGCCATGGTAAACGGCAAGCCGTCGCTGGAAGTCGATGAGAAAAAATGCATCTGCTGCGGTGCCTGTTACCCGCCTTGCCCGCCGATGCAAATCAACGACGCCGAGCACACCAAGCTGGCGATCTGGGTGGGTGGTAATCACTCCAATGCCCGCGGTAAGCCGACCTTCCAGAAGCTGGTGGCTTCCGGAATCCCGAACAATCCGCCCCGCTGGCCGGAAGCGACTGCCATCGTCAAGCGCATCTTAAAGGCCTACAAAGAAGGCGCGCGCGACTGGGAGCGTATCAATGAGTGGATCGAGCGAATTGGATGGCCGCGGTTTTTCGAGGAGGTCGAGCTGCCGTTCACCAAGTATCACATCGATAACTGGCGCGGCGCGCGGAAGAGCTTGAACTCGTCCACCTACGTCCGCTTCTGAATCGAAGCTTGCGCTAACCCAAGAGGTCGTACGTAACAATGAAACTCGCAGTCCAGGTTAACGAGGGGCCCTACCAGCACCAGGCGTCCGACTCGGCCTACCACTTCACGAAAGCCGCTCTTGAGAAAGGGCACGAGGTGTTCCGGGTGTTTTTCTACCACGACGGTGTTCTGAACGGCACGCGGTTGACTACGCCGCCACAGGACGATCGGAACGTCGTCAACCGGTGGGTGGAACTGGGTGAAAAGTATGACCTCGATATGGTGCTGTGCGTTGCCGCGGCCCAGCGCCGCGGCATCGTGGACGACGGAGAGGCCGAGCGTAACGGAAAAGACGCGACCAACATTGCGCCCCAGTTCCGCATTTCGGGCCTGGGGCAATTGGTCGAAGCCGCTATCCAAAGTGAACGGCTGGTTGTATTTGGCGATTAACGGAGTTTGAGAAGATGCCCGAGATCAAAAACTTCATGTATCTCAACCGACGTGCGCCATATGGCACCATTTACGCGTGGGAATCCTTGGAAGTCGTTCTGATCGGCGCCGCCTTCGATCAGAAAGTGAGCCTCATATTCGTCGATGATGGCGTCTACCAGCTGGTTAAGGGTAGCGATCCATCCGAAACCGAGATGAAGAACTTTACGCCGACATACCGTACTCTGGGCGATTACGGGGTGCGCCATATGTTCGTCGATCGCGCTTCGCTGGAAGCCCGCGGCCTGACCCAGGATGACTTGGTACAGGTCGAATGGGAAGATTGGGAAACAGAAGAAGAGGTCGACAACATCGTGGAAGTTGTCGACTCCGACAGTGTGGCTCAGCTGTTAGACGAGTCTGACGTTGTATTCAGCTTCTGAGGAAAAGAAATGAGCGATCTGTATACAGTGAACAAGTCGCCGTTCGAGCGTAACTCGCTGGAATCATGCCTGAAGTTTTCGGTCCCGGGCGCCTCGATTCTGTTGATCGAAGATGGCGTATACGGTGCAGTCGATGGAGCGGCGACGTCCGATCAGATAAAAGCTGCCATGGCAGACAAAAAGATTTATGCGTTAGGCCCTGATCTTAAGGCCCGCGCAGTACAGGAAGATCGGGTGATCGATGGTGTCGAAATCATCGACTACGCGGGTTTTGTCGATCTGGTCGAAGCGACCGATAAAGTCCAGGCCTGGTTGTAAAGCCGAGTTTTTGAACACAACGGTTAAGAGGAGATAACTCGATGCCTATCGAAGTAAACGGTAAGTCCCTGGAAACTGACGAAGAAGGTTACCTGGCGAATATCAACGAGTGGGAGCCGGAAGTGGCGACGATCATGGCGCAGGCCGACGATCTGGAATTGACCGATGAACACTGGGACATCATCAATTTCCTCCGCGAGTATTACGAGGAATATCAGATTGCTCCCGCGGTTCGGGTGTTGACCAAAGCGGTGGGTAAGAAGCTGGGTAAGGACAAAGGTAACAGCAAGTACTTGTACGGCCTGTTCCCGTATGGACCTGGCAAGCAGGCCTGCCGTTACGCAGGTCTTCCCAAGCCGACGGGTTGCGTATAAACGAGTGTGAACTCGGAGCATGCGTAGCGCGCAGCCTGTCGCTGCGCACGCTTCGAGCATGCCGGCGCCGCGGACCGCTGACCTCACCGGGTGGCGAATGTTGCGGTATTGACCTAGCCTGAGGATATCGGACGCATGTCGTTCTTGAGCACCGCATACGCTGCGCTGTTTTACGCAGCATTTCTGATTTTGGTGATCGGGGTTGGACGCAAGGTGTACGTGTTTGCCAAAACGCCAGCGCCGCTGAAAATCCCCACCACGCCAGCGCCAACCACGCAAACGGGCGTCGTGTTGCGCATGTTCCGGGAAGTGGTGTTCTTCGAAAGTTTGTTCAAATCGACAAAATGGACCTGGTTGTTCGGCTGGGTATTTCACATCGCCCTGTTCGCCGTTTTGTTTCGCCATTTGCGCTACTTCCAGGATCCCGTCTGGGCGCCGGTGGTATGGCTTTCGCCCCTCGTCAAGTATCTCGCGTTTGCGATGATCGTCGGCCTGCTGGGGTTGTGGGCACGGCGTATCTTCGTCGATCGCGTGCGCTATATCTCGGCGCCTTCGGATCACCTGATGCTGCTACTGTTGTTGTTGATTGGCGTCAGCGGTGCGATGACCACTTTTGCCGTGCATACGGATGTGGTCGCGGTCAAAGCATTTTTTCGCGGGCTGATGTGGCCTGTCGGCGGAATACCCGATTTGCCGACCGATCCCTTGATATTGGTACACCTGTTCCTGGTTGCGCTCCTGATGATCGTTTTCCCGATCAGTAAGCTGCTGCACGCGCCTGGTGTGTTTTTCAGTCCGACCCGCAATCAGGTGGATAACCCCCGCGAACGCCGGCACCTCGCCGATTGGGCCCGCAAGCTGGAACAGCAGCCTTGATCGCCTGATTGGAAATCAGTGACGCGAAGCGACGAGTACAGAACATGGCAAAAACCGATTTCGAAATTCCCGAGCTGCAGGAATATCCGGAGATTCCCCCGGTAGTCGCGGGTACGATGGCGCACAGCCAACCGTACATCGCCAAGGCGGAGTTCCAGGCGCCCCTGGGGTACCCGGGCGAGTTGGTCGATGACTGGCACGACAAGGCCATCGCCGCCATGGGCGACTTGCTGGGCAAGTATCGCTCCCTACAGGTTTATCTGGATTCCTGCGTTAAGTGCGGTGCGTGCACCGACAAGTGTCACTACTTCCTGGGTACCAACGACCCCAAGAACATGCCTGTCGGTCGTCAGGACTTATTGCGCAAGGTCTACCGTCGCCACTTCACCTTTGCGGGTAAGTGGTTTCCGAAGCTGGTGGGCGCTGCCGATCTCACCAAGGAAGTTCTGGACGATTGGTACAGCTATTTTCATCAGTGTTCCCAGTGCCGACGCTGCTCCGTTTTCTGCCCCTACGGAATCGATACGGCAGAAATATCGATGGCGGCGCGCGAAATCATGGACCGCATCGGTGTCGGTCAGAAATACTGCAACGAAATCATCGGCAAGGTTTACAAAATCGGTAACAATCTGGGGCTGCCGGAGATGGCCCTGGCGGATACCCTCGAGGGGCTGGAAGAGGACGTCGAGGAGGAAACCGGTGTCGCGGTCAAGTATCCGCTGGACGTGAAAGGCGCCGAAATTCTGCTGGTGACGCCTTCGGCGGATTTCTTTGCCGAACCACATGTCGACGGCCTGATCGGTTACGGCAAGGTGTTTCACGAGGCAGGCGTGTCGTGGACCCTGAGTTCCAAGGCATCGGAGGCCGCCAACTTCGGCATGTTTATCGGCTCCTACGAAAACATGCGGCGTGTATCGCTGCGCATTCGTGATGCGGCACTGGAACTGGGCGTCAAGCGCATCATTTTCGGCGAGTGCGGTCATGCGTGGCGCGTGGCCTACAGCTTTTTGAATACCCTCGCGGGTCCGTTCGATTTCCTCGATCCCCGCTATCCCGTTCCGCAGCATATCCTTGAGTTTACTTGGAGCGAGATACAGAAAGGAACGCTCAACATCGACAAATCGCGCAACGACGAAATGGTGGTGACGTATCACGATTCGTGCAACGTGGCACGCGCCACGCGCATGGGCGAAGAGCCCGGTGGGCAATTCACTATCCCGCGTAATGTCATCAAGGCGGTGTGCAACAATTTTGTCGATATGTCGCCAGATACGATTCACGAAAAAACCTTCTGTTGCGGCGGTGGTGGTGGCCTGTTGACCGACGATCTGATGGAGCTGCGCGTCAAGGGCGCCAAACCGAGAATGGAAGCGCTCAAGAACGTGATCGAAGACCACGGTGTGACCAACATGGCCGCGATCTGCGCCATCTGCAAATCGCAGTTCACCAAGGTTCTGCCGTATTACGGAATGGACATGGACATGATTGTCAGTGTTCACCAGTTGGTTTCCAACGCCGTCATACTGACCGGGCAGGTGGATGATGGCGATGAAGACGAAGATGCCGAGGACGCGGCCTAAAGTCCCGCTTTTACCTCGGTAGTACGTATAAATAAATCAGCCGCTCCTGCGGCCCTGTAGCGAATGTGGTAAGGAGAATGACAATGGCAACTCCTAGTGACGAGATGAACACCAAGCTGACCTGGCGACGATTTGAAGACGGTGACAACAAGTGGGGTGCTTGGACCGACATGATCTTCAATGAGGATACTTCGCATAAGTGTCCCACCTATATCCACAAGACCCCGCCGTGTCAGGGAAGTTGCCCGTCCGGAGAAGACATCCGTGGGTATCTCGCGATTGCACGCGATCAGGAACTGCCGCCGGAAGATGTCGATAAGTGGGAATATGCCTTTCGCCGATCGACCGAAGCCAACCCCTTCCCGTCGATGATGGGCCGGGTATGCCCTGCTCCTTGCCAGGACGGTTGCAACCGCAACGAGGTCGAGGATTACGTCGGCATCAATGCGGTCGAACAGTTCATCGGCGACAACGCGTTGGAGCAAGGTTTCAAACTGGTTGCCGGCGCTTCCAACGGGAAGAAGGTTGCGGTGATCGGCGCAGGTCCCGCCGGTATGGCGGCGGCCTACCAGCTGCGTCGCAAAGGCTACGCGGTCACGATCTACGAGTCGCTGGAAGAGCTTGGCGGCATGATGCGCTACGGGATTCCCAACTACCGTATTCCGCGCGACAAGCTGGCGGGGGAGATCCAACGTATTCTCGACATGGGCGAGATTACCGTTCACACCAAAACCAAGGTGGGTGAGGACGTTTCCGTCAAGGAAATCGAGGACAGCCACGATGCCCTGATCTGGGCGGTAGGCTGCTGGACGGGTCGTGGCCTGCCGGTACCGGGCTGGGACGACACGCCCAACTGCGTCAGCGGCGTGGCCTTCCTCAAGGCCTTCAACGAAGGACGGATGAAAGTCACCGCGGACAAGGTAGTCTGCGTGGGCGGTGGTGATACGTCGATCGACGTGGTGTCGGTCGCCCGGCGCTTAGGCCACATCAAGCACGAGAACCCCAACGAGCGTCCCGAGCTTGTCCTGCAGGATGGCTTTCTGGCGCACGATTCGGCGATGACGGCCGCTGCGCAAGGCGCCGAAGTGACGCTGACCTCGTTGTTTCCTACGTCGGCTATGACCGCGGCCGAACACGAGGTAAAAGACGCGCTGCACGAGGGCGTCACCATCCTCGACGAAGTCATGCCCGTCGAGGTCATTCTGGGTGCCGACGGTCGGGCAACGGGTCTGAAGATTGCAAACTGTGTGATGGAAGACGGCCGCCCCAAACCGATCGAGGGCACCGAGCAGATCCTCGAGGCCGATTTGATCGTCTCCGCGATCGGGCAGGGCGGAGATCTGTCGGGCCTGGAAGAACTGGACAACGGACGCGGTCTGATCAACGCGGACTCGTTCTATCAGGTGCCCGAAAAACCCAAGCACTTTGTCGCCGGCGACATCATTCGGCCGCATCTCTTGACGACGGCTATCGGCCAGGCCTCGATTGCGGTCGATTCGGTGCACGAGTTCCTCAGCAACAAAGATCATCACAAACGTCCGAAGGTTGATGTGCACCACTTCGACCTGGCGGAAAAATTGCAAGAGGCCGGGCTGGAACCCGAGCACTTCGATGCTTCAAAAATGGGTGATCTGCGCGGCACGTCGCTGGGCGATTTCGCCGTGCACAATTACGAGGATCGCTCTTTCCAGGAAGTCATTCCGCACGATGAGCTGTTCCTGGGCCATTTCGAGTACCACGAGCGAAACAAGCGTCGTGAAGAAGTGCCTAGCGCCGACGAGGTACTGGGTCACTTCGCCGAACGGATGTTAATGCTGAGCGAAGAAGAAACCGTCGACGAAGCCAAGCGCTGCATGAGCTGCGGCATGTGCTTCGAATGCGACAACTGCGTGATCTTCTGCCCTCAAGACGCCGTCTATCGAGTGGATAAAAAGCTGCGTACCACGGGCCGCTACGTGGCGACCGATTACGATCGCTGCATCGGCTGTCACATCTGTTCCGATGTCTGCCCGACCGGCTACATCAAGATGGGCTTGGGCGAGTAATCGGGGGCAAGTCACCATGGCCAATCGCATACGAGGCCAAAACCTGATTTGGTTGGTGTTGATCGCCGGCGCGTGTTTTGCAAACGTGGCCGTCGCGGACCCTATGTGGCGGCAGAATGGCAATTCCCAGGCCGCTGTTGAAGGCGGGAAGTGCGTTCGCCCCACCGACTGGATGCGCCGCAATCATATGAACCTGATCAAGCACGACAGGGACGTCACGGTGCATCAGGGTGTGCGCACGGTCGACGGCAGTCTGTCGGACTGCATCTCTTGCCACGTCAATAAGGACGAGTCGGGTGCGCCAGTGCCGGTGAACGGTCCCGATCAGTTCTGTGCGGGTTGCCACGAGTACACGGGCACCTCGTTGGATTGTTTTTCGTGTCATTCCATCGTCCCAAGGCACTAGGCGGGAGGGGAAACGTCTTGAATACTGATCGAAACACTAACCAAGATCGCCGCGATTTTTTCAAACGGGGGGCGCTTTCTACGGCCCTCGCCGTCGCGCCCGGCGTTGTGCTTCACACCGCCGTTGCGGCGCCCCGCACGGAACCTGTATCGGATGCCGTGCGCTGGGGTATGTTGATCGACACTGCGAAATGCGCGCACGGCTGCGATGCGTGCGTCGAAGCGTGTGACAAGGAAAACGGACTCGACGACCTTATCAAGCCCGAGGGCGCAAGCGACGAGCACTGGGCGCGGCAGAAGCCCCGCTGGATACGCCAGGTCAAGGTCAAAGACAATTTGACCGAGCGGGTCACGACACTGCCCATGATGTGTCAACACTGCGAGCACCCGCCGTGCGTCGACGTTTGTCCGACCGGCGCGTCATTCAGGCGCAAAGACGGCGTCGTCATGGTCGATCGCCATACCTGTATCGGTTGCCGTTACTGCATGATGGCCTGCCCCTACAAGGCGCGCTCGTTCATTCACGAAAACGTACAGTTGAAACCCACCGCCGCGCCGCGCGGAAAAGGCTGTGTGGAGAGTTGCAACTTCTGCGTGCACCGCCTGGATAACGGGCAATCGACGACGGCCTGCCAGGATGCCTGTGCGAAAGACGGGCACCAGGCCATCGTGTTCGGTGATCTGCGAGATCCGGGCAGTGCCGTTTCCCAGGCTCTGCAAAGCTATCCCAGCGTGGCTATTCGGGACGACCTGAAACTGAATCCGGGCGTGCGGTACTCCGGATTGTGAATGTAAGAGAGACCGGCCGATGAAAAAAATAGATTTTCGCGAATGGGGTGTCTTGAGCACGCGCTACTGGGGGCTGGTGGCGATATTGGCGGCCGTGGCAGGAATTGGGGGCTTTGCAGCGCTGTACATGGAACACGAGGGCCACTGGGTAACCGGGATGACCAACGAAATCGTGTGGGGTATGCCGCACGTGTTTGCGATCTTTCTGATCGTCGCGGCATCGGGAGCACTGAACGTGGCATCCATCGGTTCGGTTTTTGGGCAAAAGATCTACAAACCTCTGGCGCCCTTATCGGGTTTGTTGGCCATCACCTTGCTGGTCGGAGGGTTGTTGGTGCTGGTGCTGGATCTCGGTCAACCTTCGCGATTGATCGTTGCCATGACCACCTACAATTTTAAATCGATCTTCGCCTGGAATATCTATCTATATACCGGATTTCTGGCGATCGTCGTGGTGTACCTGTTCACCATGATGGAGCGAAAAGCCAATCCGTTTTCGAAGGGCGTGGGGTTGTTCGCGTTCGTCTGGCGTATTGCACTGACGACCGGTACGGGTTCCATTTTCGGCTTTCTGGTCGCGAGGCAGGGATATGATGCGGCGATCATGGCGCCTATGTTTATCATCATGTCGTTTGCGTATGGAATGGCGATCTTCCTCTTGGTATTGATGTTCGCATTCGACGCTGACGACCGTCCGATCGGCGACAAACTGATCACCCGAATGAAGAACCTGCTGGGCGTCTTCGTCGCTGCGGTGCTCTATTTCAATATCGTGTTTCACCTGACCAACCTCTACGGCACGGAAAATCACGCCTTCGAGGCCTTTATCCTGCGCGATGGTGGAATATACACCCTCTTGTTCTGGGTGGGCTGGGTGTTTTTGGGCAACCTGGTGCCGTTAGGCCTGCTTTATCATCCAGCACTCGGGGTATCGCGGGGCGGAATAGTCGCGGCGTCTTTTCTGGTGGTAGTGGGCGGGCTGGCGGCCATCTATGTCATCGTGATCGGTGGGCAGGCCTTTCCGATGGCGATGTTTCCCGATAAAACAATCGTCGAAACGGGTTTCTTTGACGGTGTCGGTGGCGCCGTTTCCAGCTACACGCCCTCGTTGCCGGAAACTCTGCTCGGCATTGGCGGCTTGGCCGTGGCGCTGTTGATGACCGCGGTGGCGGTGCGCGTGTTGAAATTTTTGCCGACTACGCTGGCTGACGAGGCGGTCGATCCGCACCACGCCAAGGTGTAATCGGACCGCAATGCCGGGGAGCTGAAACGGGGCGGCAGCAACCGCCCCGTTTGCGCTTCCGAGGGCTGGCGGAGAAATAGGCGACCGGCCAATCGATCGCCTGACCTGCATCCGCGGCGGACGAGGTGCATGACGCGCGACGAGCACGCCCAGCTGCATGTCGGCCTTTAGATCACGTTGGCGGGGTACGCGCAATGGCGCACGTCATGATTTCAGCGGCGCACAAATCGTCGGGAAAAACGACGGTGAGTATCGGTCTTTGCGCGGCGCTTTCGGCGCGAGGCCGCTCGGTTCAGCCGTTTAAAAAAGGTCCCGACTACATCGACCCGCTGTGGCTGGGCGCAGCCAGTGGTCGGGCTTGTTACAACCTGGATTTCTATACCCAGGACCGCCAGGAGATTTCCGACATTTTCGGGTCGCGTATGGCCGCCGTCGACATCGGCATCATCGAAGGCAACAAAGGGTTGTACGACGGGCTCGATCTCGACGGTAGCAATAGCAATGCCGCGCTGGCGGCGCAGTTGCAATCCCCGGTCGTGCTGGTTCTCGACACGCGCGGCATGACGCGCGGAGTGGCACCATTGATACTAGGTTATCAAGCTTTTGCGAGTGAAATCCGCATCGGCGGGGTCATCTTGAACCATGTTGGTGGCAGTCGTCACGAAGGTAAGCTGCGGCGTGTCATCGAACACTATACAGACGTGCAGGTCCTGGGGGCACTGGGCCAGAATCCCGGGTTGCAGATCGAGGAAAGACATCTCGGTCTGATGCCGAGCAACGAGACGAGTCGCAGTCAGGAACTGATCGATCGTCTGGGTGATGCGATTGCCGAGGCCGTTGACCTCGACAAGTTCTGGGATCTTGCTGCCAGTGCGCCACGTATCGAGGTAAAATTGCCACCGGCAAACATTTCGCGTATCCCCGAGGTTCGTATCGCCTTTGCGCAAGATGAGGCGTTTGGATTTTACTATCCGTCTGATTTGGAGGCATTCGAAAAAGCGGGCGCAGAATTGATTCCGATAGACTGTCTGCGTGACCAGGATTTGCCACCGGTTGACGGCCTGTTTATCGGCGGAGGATTTCCCGAAACGCGTATGGTGGAACTCGAGGCCAACAGATCCATGCGTGCGTCGGTGAAAGATTTCATCGAATCCGGCGGGCCGGCCTACGTCGAATGCGGCGGATTGATGTATTTGACGCGAAGCCTGACCTGGCGGGGCCATAAATGTAAAATGGTCGGGGTGCTGCCGGCGGACACGATCATGCACGAGCGTCCGCAAGGCCGGGGCTATGTTCGCCTGCGGGAAACCGCCGAGCATCCCTGGGGAGGGGAGTCGACCGGGCACGGGGTCGCGGCGCACGAGTTCCACTACTCGGGGCTCGAAAACTTAGCGTCGACCTTGGGATTTGCCTACCTAGTCGAACGGGGTCACGGTATAGACGGACGGCATGACGGGATCGTCTACAAGAATCTCCTGGCCAGTTATGTGCACATGCGCGATACCGGCCGCAATCGATGGACCGGTCGATTCGTGGCCCACGTGAAAGCCTGTCGCGAACGTGGCCCGCATGTCACGGCGACCGAGATATAGAAGGTGAAAAGATGTTTAAGGTAACTTCCGCCGCAGCGGACCAGGTCAGGGTGGCGGCTAAGCGCGGTGGCACAGAGGGGATGGCGTTGCGCTTGGCGGCTGCGCGCAAGCAGGATGGAACCTTTGACTACCAGATGGGTTTTGACGAGGCGAGCGAAGACGACATTCGATTCACGAGTGAAGGCGTGGATATCGTCATGGCGCCCGAGTACGCGCCGCTGCTGGACAAGGCAACGTTGGATTTCGTCGAACTCGAATCGGGCGACAAGCAGTTTATCTTCCTGAATCCAGAAGATGCCGGGTTTATTCCGCCGCAAACCAGCGGCTGATCGTTGCGCGCCCCCGCCGCCCCTTCCTATGTGTCGATGACGCGTCAACATGGATCTATCCCCAGAAGATACGTTACGCCTCAACGTTTTGTTAGCGAACAGTCCCCAGGCAATTCGCATCAACGAATCCACCATGACGGTCAGCGCGCTGACGCCTGGCGGTGAATCGACGCTCCAGCTCAATCCTACCGCTCGCGCGGATCAATACGTAAAGCGCGTCAAAGAGCTGTTGTCAGGTCATGTACTGGGTTCGCCGGGCGGATATCCCGTGTATCTGCAGCGTTGGACCCGCATGGGGCAAATGCGGGACGAGAGCCTCGAAGAACTGCTGAAGTTGGGAGAACCCGAGGCGGTCGTGGCGGCCGTCTGCGCGCCGGGCCTGTCGGACGAACTCGCGCGTCGAGCCTGGTGGGCGATGGAAGACGCGGAAAACGCGCGCCAGATGCTCAAGCGCCCTTCCGTCGTCGCCGGCCGAATGGGCCCCGTGTTGGCACAATACCTGGCCGAGCATCTGCCCTTCGAAGTCGAGCCGGAAAAGATGATGGAGACCGTGCGGCTGATTCTGCACCCGGATTTGCTCGACGCCGATACACGGGCGGATTTGTGGAATAAGGCGCAGCGAAAAAATACTTACTATGTCGGTTTTCTGGCCGCTTGTCCGGACGATTTGCCCGAGTTCGCCAAGCCACATAGTTTGCTGGGCGAACAAGGGTCGGCGCTCAAACCACTGGCCGATCAAGGTAATGTTTTGGCGCAGGTGCTGCTCAGGGTATTGGACGCACCGGGGCAAGCCTTCTTGCAGACCGTAACACGAGTCCTGAAAAAGCCCGTCAATCAAGACGTGGTCATCGCTGTGCTGGACGTTCTAGCCGACTATTTCAAGGCCTGTCGGGGCACCGAAAAAATCGACCTTACGCTGGCCGAACTCATGGCTGAAGCCGATGAGTGGCTGACCTCGGAACAACAGGACTTGCGTGAGCTGTTGGGCATAGGTGAACAGTTTGCGCCCTTGCTGAGCGCCGGTCGCGTCCTGTCAGGCTTGAATTATGGCGTGGTCAGACCGGTACTGGGGGGCACGGATGCCATGGGAAGTCTGATGCGGCGCAAGCTGGAACCGGTCGTCGTACCGTTGCTGGCCGAAATCGACATACTCCGTCGTCCGACGGATTGAGCAAGCCAACCCGATACGATTCGGTGTCGATCGACGCCGGATCGCTTATTCCGGCAGCAATTCAGGTCTTTTACTCGTCAAGATTCCATCTATACTCCTTTAGAGATATCCCATTTGGGATGGTAGTGGGTTATTTCGGAGGAACTATGGACCGCCTACTCAGTCTTTCGCAAGCCGCGCGCATGGTGGGCGTCACCCGGAGGGTGCTGCAGCAGCAGATACAAGAAGGGATTCTCAGTACCTTTGAAGGCAACATCCGAATGTCGGAGTTGCTCAAGGCATACCCCGAGATGCAGACCCAGGCGGACCGGTCGGGAATGGTGGAGAAAGTGCGTCGCTTTCGCGAAGCCGCGGTTGCCAAGGGCGCGGCGGATAAACGCGTGGATCCAGAGCGTTTGACGGTGGAAATACACCGCTTGAAGATCGAACTCGGTCTGGCCCGAGATCAGGTGGCCGGCTACCAGCAACTTGCTGCGGAGACCAGTGATCGGCTGTTGGAGTTACAAGAGCGCTGCGACAAGCGACAAGCCATGATGCTGGGCACTTTGATCGGCTGGTACATGCATCAGGTCAAATTACGCGAGCAACCCTGACAAGCCGCCCGGTGCGCAGCAGGAAGACGTTGTGATCGATGCGCGACCGGCCGGGAGTGACCGCGATGTCCAAATCGCAGCAAAACAGGGATGGCCGCGCTGTCGGTAATACTGGTGCCGCCGACGATCATATTGTCGTCGCGTTTCATGAAACCGGTGAACCGATTGCCGACCCTGGGATCGGACAGCGCGGCGTCGGCTAACCACTCGACACGGCCGCCAAAATGGTATTCAGCTGTATACGCCGAGGAGATCGTGGCGCTGGGCAAGGCTGCCAAGAATAGTTTGCCTAAATGCCTATTTCTATTCCCAGCAAACAGTTGCGAGGCGTATGCAGCGCTTTTCGTCGCTTGGGCGCGAATTGTGCCGACTGTATATGCGGTTGTTTTTAGTACCAGTTCGAGGCAATAAGAACGCGGTTAGTGGGTGAGCGTAAAAAATCGCTGACGACTGTGTGCGGACTCGGTGTCGTTACGGAAAGCACGCGCCAGCGGTGTCGCGCGGGCCTTGATGATTGACGTCCCGGTATTGCGTGCCGCGTTGCAATCAACCGTTGAATTCGTAACCCTTGCAAATGGTAATAACACCTTTGGGGGTTACGTCGAATCTGCGCCGGTCAGCCTCCAAATCAATGCCGATCTCGATCCCGGGCGGCACGACGACATGCTTGTCGATAATGCAGCGGCGAACCCGTGCGCCGCTGCGGATTTCTACACCGTCGAACAGAATGCTGTCCTCCACAATGGCCTCGTCGCCGATACGAACGCCATCGAAAATCACGGAATGGTCGACGCCGCCGCCGGAGATGATCACGCCGCCGGCCAAAATCGAATTGACGAACACACCTTCATTGCCCGATTTGCCTGGCACCGTGCGCGCGGGCGGCTGTTGTGGCTGATAGGTTCGAATGGTCCAATCCTGCTGATAGAGATCCAGCGGCGGTATTGGGTCGAGCAACGCCATATTGGCTTCGTAGTAGGCGTCCACTGTCGACATATTGCGCCAGTAGCGGTCTTGCGAGACCCGGCCGCTGGCCCCGCCGAAGCGGTAGGCATACAGCCCTACCGATTCCGGCAGGCCGGGCATGACATCGCTGCCGAAATTGTGGAACGACGCGGTATTGCTATGGTCCGCTTCAAGCGTATCGATCAGGAACTGCCGGTCGAACATGTAGACGCCCATTGACGCGAGCGTGTGGTCCGGGTCGTCGCTCAGCGGTGTCGGCGCCGACGGCTTCTCCTCGAACTGCAGGACCTTGTCGTTCTCATCGATACGCGCGATCCCGTAGCGATCGGCGCCTTCGATCGGAACCCGCATGCAGGCGACGCTCGCCGGAGCATCATGGCCACGGTGAAAGTCGATCAATTCAGCGTAGTCCATGCGATAAATGTGGTCACCGGAAAGCACCAGCACATAGTCGACGTCACTACGTTCGATCATGTAGCGATTTTGATAAATGGCATCTGTGGTGCCGCGATACCAGTCCTCGCCGGTACGCATCTGCGGCGGTACGGGTGTAATGTACTCGCCCAACTCGGGGTTGAAGATCGACCAGCCGTCACGCAGGTGTTTTTGCAGTGAGTGCGATTTGTACTGAGTCAGCACCAGAATTCGTCGCACCCCTGAATGCAGGCAGTTGGTCAGCACGAAATCGATTATTCGATATTTGCCACCGAAAGGAATGGCCGCTTTGGCCCTGTCGTTAGTCAGTGGTTGCAGGCGACTGCCGTGGCCGCCGGCCAGTATGATCGCCAGTGTATTTTTAATCATTCGGTTCCGCCTTTTCCGTAAAGCCAGTGACCCGGGTCACCACAACAACGCTGCACCGCCATTCCCACCGCCACAGTCGGTGGAACTTGGGCGAGCGCGATACCCTGCATCTTTGCCCGACGCGGGTCGACGTGGTACCTCTAAATCAAGGCTGTGTTCGCTAAGAATACTCCATCAGCCGAAGGCTTTGGGCAGGCCGGCAACAAACTCCGGGAAAAATCCGCGGTTCGCGTCCTTCGGTTTCTCTGTTCTTCAACCGCCAGTGTACCGTCACGATAAAGGCAACGAGCGGCGCGGCGGCTCTGTTGTTCACTATTCTCCGCACACAGCGGTGAACCGCGGGCGCTGGTGCAACATGCAGGTTAGATGACTTCTGAGGCCGTCGGCGCTACAACACCTTCACGAACACCTTTGAGTTGCGACGCCAGTTGTACAGGTCGCGCTTTCGCCCCGGCAGGATGTCGATCGACGCCGGCTCGAAGCCGCGTTCCCGAAACCAGTGCGCTGTGCGTGTGGTCAGCACGAACAGCTTGGCGAGCCGTTGTGCGGCGGCGCTTTTCTCGATTCTCTCCAGCAGCAGATCACCACGGTTGCCGCCCCGATAGTCCGTATGGACGGCCAAACAGGCCAGTTCACCCATCTGCTCAATCTCAAATGGGTACAGTGCCGCGCAGGCGATGACCGTTCCGTCCCGCTCGACCACGGTAAATCGTTCGATTTCGGTTTCCAGGAGTTCCCGTGGGCGCGGCACCAGTGCGCCGGACGCCTCCAGCGGGGTGATGAGTTCCAGCACCCCCGCGACATCGTCGATCGTCGCGGTGCGAATCGTTTCATAGGGTTCGGCCGTCACCAGGGTGCCCGCACCGTCGCGGGTGAACAGTTCGGTGAGCAATACGCCGTCGACTTGTCGCGCCAGTATGTGTATGCGTCTTACGCCGCTGCGGCAGGCGGCGGCGGCACTGCGCAAGACGCGCTGTTCGCGGTCCGACAAGCGCTTTCTACGCTCCAGCAGTGCGTCTACTTCGCGCGGCACCATATTGCCGATCAGCCGTCCTCGACTATCGGCAACCCGGTCTTCCACCAGCAGAATCAGCTTGTCCGCGCCCAGCGCGATGGCGGTCGACTTCGCGACATCGGCGGCGCTGATATTGAAAACCTCGCCGGTCGGCGAATATCCCAGCGGCGGCACCAGCGCGATCGCCCCGGCGTCCAGCCTGTTCATTATGGCGGCGGCGTCCACGCGTCGCACTTCGCCCGTCAACCCGTAGTCGACACCGTCGATGACCCCGAGGGGCTTGGCGGTGACGAAATTGCCTGACGCAACGCTGATGCGCGCGCCCGACATGGGCGAGTTGGCCAGGCCCATCGACAGCAGCGCCTCGATCTCGACCCTTACCGCGCCCGCCGCCTCCATCACACACCCAAGTGCGGCCGTATCAGTGACGCGTAAACCGTTGATGATCGTAATGTTGGCATGGCGCAAGCGTAAGCGTTCTTCAATCTGCGGTCGCGCACCGTGGACCAGGACCAGCCGGATACCGAGTCCGTGCAACAAGGCCAGATCGTGGACAAGATTGGCGAAGTTTTCGTCCGCGACGGCTTCGCCGCCGAACGCCACGACAAAGGTTTTGCCGCGATGCGCGTGAATATATGGGGATGATTGCCGGAAGCCTTCGACGAATGCGTTGCTGACGTTGTCGTTTTTCACGGCGCGCTTAGCCTGGAGTTGATCGGGTAAATCTAACCAGCTTGCCGCAGGACGGCAAGAACCCGCTGAAAAGCCGAAACATCGGCGCCGCGCTGTCCGTCATAGACAGAAGCGGGCGATCAAATCGCGTAACAGGGCGACGCCTGGCCGGATTTGCCCCAGCGAAAGAAACTCGTCGGGTTGGTGCGCCTGATCGATGTGGCCAGGCCCCAGTATGATGGTCTGCATGCCCAGTTCGTTCAAGTAGGGGCCTTCCGTACCGAATGCGACCGCCGCAGCGCTATGCCCGGTCAATTTTTCCGCTGCCTTGACGATGGCCGATGTGGCATCGGTCTCCATGGCCGGTATGCCTTCGAACAGCGATGAACGCTCGAACCCTAACCCGGATTCCGCGAGCGTCTTGGCCAGCCGTGCATCGAGTTCTTCGCGCAGGCGCACCAAATCCATCCCGGGCAGTTGGCGCAGGTCGAAATGCAGTTCGCAGTCAGCGCATATGCGATTGGGATTGTCGCCGCCGTGGATATGACCAAGATTGAGCGTGGGCACGGGCACCGCAAAAGCCGGATCGCGATAGCGTTGCTGCAGATCGACCCGCCAGGCAAGCAGTTCGGTGATTACTCGATGCATGCCTTCCAGGGCGTTGGTTCCCAGCGACGGGTCGCTCGAGTGACCGGATTGCCCCTGCAGTCGAATTGCCTCCATGGCGATTCCCTTGTGCATTCTGATCGGCCTCAGGCCGGTGGGTTCGCCGATGACGGCATAGCGCCCGAGTTGACGCCGCGCGTCGACCAGCGCCCGCGCACCGGACATGCTGCTTTCTTCGTCGGCGGTTGCGAGCAACACCAATGGGCGTTGCAGCCGGGTCAGATCGATGTCGTGTACCGCCTGCAGGGCGAAGGCGAAAAAGCTTTTCATGTCGGCCGTGCCCAATCCGTACAGGCAACCGTCGCGCTCCGTCACCTTGAAGGGATCGCTGCTCCAGCGGTTTTCATCGTAGGGCACGGTGTCGGTATGGCCCGCAAGCACTAGTCCGTCCGGTCCTTGCCCGGCGGTGGCGATCAGGTTGAACTTCCCCGGCGTCGCGGGGATTGCGAGTTTCTCGACCGTAAAGCCCAAGGCATCGCACCACCCCGCCAGCAAGTCGATGACTCGTTCGTTGCTCTGATCCCAGCGCACGCTCACGCTGCTCACCGAGGGTTCGGCGATGAGTTGGTCGATCATGTATCGAAGCTTGGGACGTAACATCATTTCAAGGTTTGATTCGCGGCGGGACAAATAGCATCAGCACCAAGGCGAGCGGGCCGATCAAGGCCGCCAGTAGTACCCAGTTGGCCGGTTTCAAGCCGCGCCGTTTGGCGAACTGGTGCGACAGAATCATGCCTGCGAGGCTCAAAAAGACCAGCAATACCGACATCATTGCGAGTCGCCGCCGATCAGTCCGCGAGGCACTCGTCTTCGCCGGTGGCGAGCTTCTCGATCCAAGTGTCCATACGCTTTTTCTCGCGTTCGAGAAACTCGGCGTCGCTGTGGATGTGAGTGATGACGCTTATCCCCTGTCCCCAGGCCAGGATACGACGCGACAATTCACGCGCCCGCCCGGCGTAACCCAACTCGGCGAGCTGGTCGGCTAGCCAGTCCTCGAACAGCAAGAACAGCGCGCGGGCTTCCGCCTGAAGATGGCGCTGCTCCTTGCCCAGCTCGGTATTCAGCGAGCCCATCGGGCAACCGAACTGCTGCAGCGATTCGACGCTGTCGGGCAGAATATGCAAAAAGCGTCTAATGCGCTCGAGCGGCGTGCGATAGCTTTCCGTCCATCCTTGCAGCATACGGCCGATCCGGTCCAGCCGGTACTGCAACGCCGCGCGCAGGATATCGTCCTTGGTCTTGAAGTAATAGTAGATGTTGCCTCGCGGCACACCGGCCGCTTCGACCACGTCGCTGAACGAGGTGCGGTTGTAGCCCTTGTGGTAGAAGAGGCGGTTGGCCGCCTCGACGATTCTCTGGCGTGTTCGTTCACTCTTACGTGGCATAGCGGACCGCCGAACGATTGACAGTATTGCCGATAAGTATAGGACAGATGTCCGAATTAATCCATGTGGTACCGGCAGGTGCGGGAACCGTATGTCGATGACCGGTCCCGGGTTCCCATCGTCGCGCGTATTCGGCCGCTTCTGGTTCAAGATTTCCCGGCCCAAGACGCCAACCAGGGGAGCAAATCTGATAGCGGATATCTCGATTTCCCGATCGAGGGCCAGCGAATAATGGAAAACACGCCTTTGCAAATGTCGCACCGGGTCAACCACGAGCGCGTCAGAGTGTTATTCCGCCAACTCAATGTCGCATTGATCAACAGCCTGGTGATCGCCACCATCGTGGCCGGTATTCTGGGTATCGATCGACCGGTCATCGCGTTGTGGTTCGGCACCCACATCGTTATCACCCTGCTGCGTCTGGCGCTGGCGCGACGCTTCAGCCGCGGTCAACCGGGCGGTGAGGATCTCGGTCCTTGGCTCAGGGGCTACACGCTTGGCGCCCTGGCGTCGGGCATCACTTGGGCCATGGTCCTGCCCCTCGGGCTGGATACCTCCCCGCTGAGCAGCGCGACCGTGATCACCTGCATGGTGCTGGCGGGGATCGTCGCGGGCGCCTTGCCCACCATGTCCGCATCGGTCGGCGCCTACGTCGTCTTCTCTCTGCCCATCTTGTCGGCGGTCGTCGTGTGGAGCCTGTTCAAGGCGTCTCCCGCGCTGCCCAGTCTCGCCCTGGTCAGCGCCCTGTACATGGTAGTTATGCTGATTGCGGTGCGGCAATTCAACCAGTTGCTGGTGCAGGGCCTGGGACTGGGATTGGATAAGCTCGACTTGCTGGAGCGCGTCAAAGCAGACCATACAGCGTTACAAAAAGTGCAGAGCGTGACGCTGCGCGAACACCAACTCGCCGCCCATGTCATGGACAGTCTGATCCAGACCAAAGTCTGCGCTGATTGTGGAATTCGCCGTCACCATCAGCCGTTGCACGATTTTGAAGGAGATATCTTTCTCTTCGACATTGCGCGCGACGGTTCCGCCCGGCTGTTGCTGGGCGACGCTACCGGACATGGTTTGTCGGCGGCACTGGCAGCCATCCCGGTCGCGCAGACATTCAACGCCGTGAATCGTAAAGGGTTATCCGCTGACATCCTGATCGCGGAACTGAATCATAACCTGCATCGTATGTTGCCCGGCAGCATGTTCGTCGCGGCCGCGCTCCTGGAAATGCGCTTGAACGGCACCGGCGGCTGCGACGTGCAGGTGTGGAATGGCGGGCTGGATGACCTGTTGGTGCGTCGGACAAACGGGACGATAGAGCGGGTGCCGTCACGTAATCTGGCCTTGGGCATTCTCGATGAAACGGCTTTCTCGGCGCAGTTCCAAACCTTGGATCTGGACGTCGGCGACTGCCTCTACGCGTATTCCGACGGTGTCACCGAGGCCGTCGACGCGAGCGGTCGGTTGTTTACCCGGGAGCGCCTGGAAACGGTATTGAGTACGGCCGAACACGGGCGACGCCTGCCCGCCGTTGTCGAGGCGGTGACCGAATTCCGTGGTTCGGTGCCGTTGCAAGACGACCTGACCATCCTGGAGATCGATTCCGGCGACCTGGCTGACTCACTGGGGCGACGCTTGAACGAGTGCCGCACTGACGTGCGGCTTGCCGCGGGTTGAGCAGCATCGGGTTGACGCAGGAAACAGCCCGATTTTCCCAGTAGTTGCCTGCGTATCGTACCCGCCTTCGCGTTCAGGCATAATCGGGGCTCGAACATTCATTTAGTCGAGTCGCATATGCCCCAATATCGATCCCGTACCACCACTCATGGCCGCAATATGGCGGGTGCTCGCGCGTTGTGGCGGGCGACCGGCATGAAGGATGGCGACTTCGATAAACCGATTGTTGCGATAGCCAATTCCTTCACTCAGTTTGTACCGGGTCACGTACATCTGAAAGATCTCGGGCAGCTGGTCGCGCGCGAGATCGAAGCGGCGGGCGGCGTGGCCAAGGAATTCAACACCATTGCCGTTGACGACGGCATCGCCATGGGGCACGGGGGCATGTTGTATTCGCTGCCGTCGCGCGACATCATCGCCGACAGTGTCGAATACATGGTCAACGCCCATTGCGCGGACGCGCTGGTCTGTATATCCAATTGCGACAAGATTACGCCGGGGATGCTGATGGCGGCGCTGCGCTTGAATATCCCGGCCGTATTCGTGTCCGGTGGTCCGATGGAGGCGGGCAAGGTTCACCTGGCGGCCAGGGGCGAGGTCAAGCTGGATCTGGTCGATGCCATGGTCTCGGCGGCGAATCCCGAGGAGTCCGACGCGGATGTGGAAGCGATCGAGCGCTCGGCCTGCCCGACCTGCGGGTCGTGCTCGGGCATGTTCACGGCCAATTCGATGAACTGCCTGACGGAAGCATTGGGTTTGTCGCTGCCGGGCAACGGGTCGCTGCTGGCAACGCACGCCGATCGCAAGGAACTGTTCCTGCAGGCCGGGCGCTTGATCGTGGAACTGGCGCGACGTTACTACGAGCAGGATGACGAAAGCGCCTTACCCCGTAAGATCGCGAGCTTTGCCGCGTTTGAAAACGCGATGAGTCTGGATATCGCGATGGGCGGTTCCACCAACACCGTGCTCCACCTGCTCGCGGCGGCGCATGAGGGTGATGTGGACTTCACCATGGTGGATATCGACCGCTTGAGCCGTAAGGTGCCCAATCTGTGTAAAGTGGCGCCGGCGACGCAGCAGTACCATATGGAGGACGTGCACCGTGCCGGGGGCGTGATCGGTATTCTGGGCGAATTGGATCGCGCCGGCCTGATCCATCGGGATATCCCGACCACTCATGCGAGAACGCTGGGCGAGGCCCTCGATCGATGGGATATCGTGCGTACCCAGGAGGAGCAGGCACGTACCCGCTTCCTCGCCGGTCCAGGCGGCATCCCGACGCAGGTGGCCTTCAGTCAGGATTCCCGCTGGCCGGACCTGGATCTGGATCGCCGCGAAGGGTGTATCCGTGATCTCGAACACGCTTACTCGAAGGACGGCGGTCTGGCCGTACTCTACGGCAATCTGGCGGAACAGGGTTGTATCGTTAAGACTGCGGGTGTCGACGCGTCCATACTGACCTTTTCAGGTCCGGCGCGCATCTTCGAAAGCCAGGATGCGGCTGTCGATGCCATTTTACGCGGGGAGATCGAACCGGGTGACGTGGTCCTCATCCGTTACGAGGGCCCCAAGGGCGGGCCCGGTATGCAGGAGATGTTGTATCCGACCAGTTATCTGAAATCCAAGGGTCTAGGCAAGGCCTGCGCCCTGATTACCGACGGTCGATTCTCCGGCGGGACGTCGGGGCTTTCGATCGGACACTGTTCGCCCGAGGCGGCGGAGGGCGGCAATATCGGGCTGGTGCGCGACGGTGACCTGATCGAAATCGATATCCCGCATCGTATGATCAATGTCGCGGTCTCCGCCGACGAGCTCAGTCGCAGGCGTAGTGCGATGGAGGCCAAAGGCGCGGCGGCGTGGCAACCGGAAGGCCGTGACCGCGTCGTAAGCCTGGCGCTGCAGGCCTATGCCGCATTGACCACGTCGGCGTCGCGCGGCGCAGTGCGGGATCTGTCGCAGCTCAAGCGCTGATCTTCGAATCGGGCGTGCCAGCGCCAATGGCGATGGGGCGTACTAGAGCGACCCCCAGCTGTCGCGGCGCCGGCGGATGCGCAGTCGCGGCAGAATCAGGCCGAGGATAATGCCGCCGGTGATTACTCCGGCGCCGATCAGAAACCAGCGCTGCGCATTGCCGTTTTCCAGCTCTCTTTTTTCCTGCTTGAGGTCTTCGGACTCCCGGGTCAACGTCGCCACGCGACTACGCAGTTCGTTGCGCTCGTTGGAGATGCGTACCGCGTTGGCGGAGGTGCGTTTGAGCGCATCGAGTTCCGTTTCGATCTCCTGCTTGATTTTTTGCAACTCCGCGTGAGCACTTTTCAGTGCGGTGTGTTCATTCTGCAGTGCGGCAAGTTTCGCGCTCAACTCCCCTGGTTTAGCCTCGAGTTCCGTGAGCCGCTCCTGCAGTTTGGTCAGCTGTTCCCTGGCAACGGGTTCTTTGACCAGCTGGTGGGTCAGCACGTAGCCTTCCTTGCCGTCTGCCGTGCGGACTTTGGAGTAGCCGGTCTTTGCGTTGGCGCTGACAACGTTCACTGCTTCCCCGGTCGGTAGCATTTTGACGATACGGTGGGTCGCCGATTCACCCTTGCGCATGGTGACCTTGAATTGATCGGTGATGTAGCGTGTTTCCGCCAGCGACTCGACGCTCAGCGCCAGTAAGGGAAGAAACAACAAGAGCCACTGTTTAAGCTGATACATGTAACAGGTCCTGATTACGGCGCGGACAGCGAGCGCTGGCGCATAAAGTCAATTTCGAAGGCATCGATGTTCAACGTGTACCGATAGGGTCGCACGGGAAACTGATCAGGTGATCCGCCGCCACCCGCACCTTCACCCGGTCGCCAAGCGAGTAATCGCGATGACTGGGGAACAGCGACATGACGGTTGCTCCCGTATCGAGCTTCAAGGTGTACAGGGTTTCAGCCCCCTTGAATGCTTTTTCCGCAACGATGGCTGAAATCTGGCCCTCCGGGTCGGGTACGATATCATCCGGCCGCAGCAAAATCTCCACGCAGGTGCCAATCGGGTCGCTGTAGGCTCGGTTTCCCTGTAGATCACCGATCTCGGTACGGAAGCTGTCCGGCGTCGTCAACATACCCTTGATGAACACGCCTTGCCCGACGAAATCGGCGATGAAGCGATCGGCGGGTTCGTGATACAGGTTGAACGGGGTGTCCCATTGCAGGATCTTCCCGTCACGCAGTACGCCTACTTTATCCGATACGGCGAACGCTTCGTGTTGATCGTGCGTAACCAAGATGCCGGTGATCCCCTCGTGCTTGAGAATGTCACGCACCTCTATGCTCAGCCGCTCGCGCAGTTCCACGTCCAGATTGGAAAAGGGCTCGTCCATCAGCAGCAGCGTCGGCTGGGGGGCTAGCGCCCGCGCCAGCGCGATACGCTGCTGCTGGCCGCCGGAAAGTTCGTGGGGATAGCGGTCTCCCAGGCCTTCCAGCCCAATGGCGGATAACAATCGCTGGGTGATGGCGATGCGCTCGCGGGCTTTTCGCTTGCGCAAGCCGAAGGCGATGTTGTCGGTCACGGTGAGGTGTGGGAACAGCGCGTAGTCCTGAAAGACCATACCGATGGCGCGCGCTTCGGGTGGCACCGTCCGCGTGGCCAGCGACACCGTTTTCCCGGCTATCTGAATAGACCCCGACTGGATCGGTTCGAAGCCCGCGATCGCCCGTAGCACGGTTGTCTTGCCGCATCCGCTGGGTCCGAGCAAGCTGGCGATTTCACCGTGATTGACGTGAAACGAAAGCGCCTCGACTACCGGATGAGCTTCGTCGTAACCGCAGGTAACGTTTTCGACTTTCAGTAAGGGCATAATCGGGCGTCGCCGCAGTGCGGCCGGTCATCTTATGGGGTGTCGGGCATGAGCAGAAATTCCAGCAGCGCCTTCTGCGCGTGCAAGCGGTTCTCCGCTTCGTCCCAGACCACGCTGTCCGGCGCGTCGAGTACCTCGGCGGCGACCTCTTTTCCCCGGTAGGCCGGCAAGCAGTGCATGAAAAGCGCGTCGGGCGCGGCGCGCTTCATTAAGTCAGCCGTCACTATGTAATCGGCAAAAGCCTTTTCGCGCCGTGCCTTCTCTTCTTCTTGGCCCATACTGACCCATGTGTCGGTCACGACCAGATGGCAGCCTTCAACAGCTGCCGTCGGATCCGCGATAATCTCACACCGGTCGCCGGCGGCGGCGAGAATTTCGGCGTCGGGCTCGAAACCCTCGGGGCAGGCGATGTGCAGCGTGAAATCGAACCGGCGCGCCGCGTTGATATACGAATGGCACATGTTGTTGCCGTCGCCTATCCACACCACGGTTCGACCGCGGATATCGCCGCGATGTTCGAAGTACGTCTGCATGTCCGCCAGCAGTTGGCAGGGATGGTACAGATCGGTCAGGCCGTTGATGACCGGGACGCGCGAGTAGGCGGCGAACCGCTCCGCTTTCTCATGCTCGTAGGTGCGGATCATAACCCCGTCGATCATGCCCGACAGCACCCTGGCGGTATCCTCAATGGGTTCGCCCCGGCCCAACTGAGTGTCTTGTGGCGACAGAAACATCGCCGATCCACCCAACTGCACCATCCCCGCGTCGAACGCCACCCGCGTTCGGGTCGACGATTTCTCGAAAATCATTCCCAGCACCTTGTTCCGCAGAGGGGTGTGGGGTTGCCGGCTGCGCCGCAGTTGCTTCAGTTCGCTCGCTCGTGACACCAACTGTCGCAACTCGTTGGATGAAAGATCCAACAATGACAGAAAATGCCGCGGCTTGGATTGATCGGTCATTAAATGGACTCCTGCCCGTCGTGGATGGGCGGTCAGTCAGCGGCCAGAAAGGCCTCGATAAGATCCGAAAGTTTGGCCACCAGGGGGTCGGCTTCGGCCGGCGTGATCACGAGTGGTGGCAGCAGGCGGACGACGCGATCGGCGGTCACGTTGATCAGCAACCCGGCGTCGAGTGCCTGCTGCACCAGTTCGCCGCAGGGTCGGGCCAATTCGATGCCGATCATCAGTCCGTGGTTGCGGATGTCCGCGACGCCGTTGAGGTGGCCGAGTCTGGCGTGGAAGCCGTCGCGCAGGTGCTGGCCCATACTGGCGGCGTTCGCGGTCAAGTTGTCGCGTTCGATGATCTGCAGCGTGGTAATCGCCGCGCGGCATACCAAGGGGTTGCCGCCGAAGGTCGAACCGTGGCTGCCGGGCCCAAACAAGTCCGCCGCGCGGCCGTGTGCGAGGCAGGCGCCGACCGGAACGCCGTTGCCCAGCCCCTTGGCCAGGGTCATGACGTCGGGAATGATCTCGCTGTGCTGATGCGCGAACATACGTCCGGTGCGCGCCATACCGGACTGAATCTCATCCAGCATCATCAACCAGTCGTGGTCGTCGCACAAGCGGCGTATGCCCGCCAGATAGTCGTCAGGGGGCAGATTGATGCCGCCTTCCCCCTGGACCGGCTCGAGCAGGACGGCGACGACATTGTGATTGTTCTGCGCCACGGCCCGGAGTGCTTCGATTTCGCCGTAAGGCACCCGGACAAAGCCTTGCACCAAGGGCTCGAACCCCGCTTGCACTTTACGGTTTCCGGTGGCGGTCAAGGTGGCCAGTGTACGGCCGTGAAAACTATTTTCGGCGACCACGATGGCGGGCGACTCGATTTGTCGGGTGCGGCCGTGCAGCCGGGCGAGCTTGATGGCGGCTTCGTTGGCTTCGGCGCCGGAGTTGGAGAAAAACACCCGATCCATTTTCGACACCCGCGCCAGCATGCTGCCGAGTTCTTCCTGGTGCGCGATGCCGTACAGGTTGGACGTATGCACCAGCTGAGAAGCCTGATCACACAGCGCGGCGGCGATCTCGGGGTGGGCGTGTCCCAGGCCGCACACCGCGATGCCCGAAAGGGCATCCAGGTAGCGTTTTCCCTCCGTATCCCACAGCCAGCACCCTTCGCCTTTGACAAAAGTCACGGGGAGCCGCTTGTAAGTGGCCATCAAGGTACTCGACATGGCGTCGTAATGAATTCCAGCAGTCCTAAAAAGCAAAAAGGCAGTCCCTTGGACGGGGACCACCTCCACCGTTGTTACGCGACGTCTCTACGCAGCAAGGGCGGGAAAATAGCGAGTTGTAAGAAAAAGTGCAACCCCTCGGGCGTTTTTCGGCCCGCTTGGCGCTGTACGGGTGCGCCGGTGGTGAGCGGCGCGGCGCTTCTTTGCGGTGTGGTTCGGGTGCGAGCGGTCATTGCGATCGCTCACGGGGGCATGGGCTGACTGGAGCCCCCGCGGGTGCGGGGCCGGTTTATCCCGTTATTGTTTCAACATTGGCCGATACTGAAGCCCCCGCGGGTGCGGGGGCCGATTATGCAGCGGGGCAATCGATCGGATTCAGGATCGTCGGATATCCGTACCGGTTACAGGTTGCTGGCGACGAAATCCCAGTTGACGATGTTCCAGATCTCTTCCAGATACTTTGGCCGTGCGTTGCGGTAGTCGATGTAATAAGCGTGCTCCCACACATCGACGGTCAGCAGCGGCGTTTTACCGTCGCGCATGGGGTTCGCGGCATTGGAGGTGTTGACGATCTCGACCGAGCCGTCACTGTTCTTGACCAGCCAGGTCCAGCCGGATCCGAAGTTGGTGGCGGCGGATTTGCTGAAGGTCTCTTTAAACGCGTCGAAGGATCCGAATGCGCTGTTGATGGCGTCGGCGAGAGCGCCCTTGGGGGCGCCGCCGCCGTTGGGGCTCAGGCAGTTCCAATAGAACGTATGGTTCCACACCTGCGCGCCGTTGTTGAAGATGCCGCCGTCCGCTTTGGCAATGATTTCTTCGAGCGTGGCGTTCTCGAAAGCGGTACCGGGTACCAGGTTGTTCAGATTGGTCACGTAGGCGTTGTGGTGTTTACCGTAGTGGTAGTCGATGGTCTCCGCCGAGATGGTGGGTTCCAGGGCATTCTTTTCGTAGGGCAGGGCCGGTAGCTCATGGGCCATGGTTTTCTCCTTGAGATCGTGTGGTTTAAAACTGAGAAAATTACTCGGGTATTTTGCGGCGGATTCTAAGTCTACCCAGCCCACGTGGCAACCCATGCTGCCGCAGGGCTGGTTTCCGCCCCGAGAGTCGCGGAAGATAGGGGCGGAGCGGGCTGGATACAATCAGCATGGCATAATTTCGAAATAACCACGGGTCTTTCATGACACCGATCGAGCTCAATTTGTTTTCCAGTCGACTCGGGTCGATCTGCGACGAAATGGGTGCGGTACTGCGCAATGCCGCGTTTTCGCCCAACATCCGCGATCGTCTCGACTATTCCTGCGCCGTGTTCGATGCCGCGGGCCGCCTGTGCGCACCGGCGGCGCACATCCCGGTACATCTGGGGAGCATGGCTTATGCGATGGCGGATATCGTGGCGCGTCTGGCGTGGCAGGAAGGCGACCAGGTGATACTGAATGACCCCTATCTGGGCGGTACCCACCTGCCTGATATCACGGTCATCGCGCCGGTGTTTGCGGCCGGCCGGCTGGCCGGTTTCGTGGTCAACCGTGCGCACCACGCGGATATCGGCGCGGAGTCGCCGGGTTCGATGCCCGTCTCGGCGACCCTGGCGGACGAGGGTTTGGTGATTGCGCCGGCCCACTTGGTGCGCGCCGATATCGTGCAGCGGGAGTTGATGGAGCAAATCGTCGGTGCGACCCGCAACCGCGATGAATCCGCCGGTGATTTTGCAGCCCAGGTCAGCGCCAATCGGGCCGGCGTGTCGCGATTGGGGGTGTTGATCGACAGTTACGAAGCGACGGGCTACCTGAACAGTCTCGCTGCGCTCAACGCCTACGGCGAGCGTCTGGCGCGCGCCGCGTTGCGTGCGATACCGGACGGGAACTACACCTTCGAGGACTTTCTGGACGACGACGGTCAGGGCCATCGGGATCTGCCGATTCGCGTGTGCTTGAGGGTTCGAGATGGTCGGGTGCATGCCGATTTCTCGGGTACCGCAGCGCAGGTAAGGGGCAATGTCAATTGCCCGATTTCGGTCGCCGCAGCCGGTGTCTTTTACGCGCTGCGCTGTCTCATGCCACCGCAAACACCGGCCTGCGCCGGCAGTTTTCGCCCCATCCGGCTCGCTGTACCCGACGGCAGCCTGCTCAACGCCCGTTCGCCCGCCGCGGTGGCGGCGGGGAATGTCGAAACCAGTACCCGCGTGGTCGATGTCGTCATGGGCGCGCTCGCCAAGGCCGTACCCGAGCGCATTCCGGCTGCCAGTCATGGCAGCATGAACAACGTCGCGATGGGCGCGGATCGCGAGGGTCAGTGTTGGGACTACTACGAGACCGTAGGCGGCGGTATGGGCGCCGGGGCGTCGGGCGGCGGCCTGTCCGGCGTGCAGACGCACATGACCAATACGCTGAATACCCCGGTGGAGGTGCTGGAGACCCGGTTTCCGCTGCGTGTCGTACGCTATGCGTTGCGCGCGGGTTCGGGGGGGCGGGGCGTTCGGTCCGGCGGCGATGGCTTGATTCGTGAATTCGAATTTCTCGCCCCGGCGCGTTTTACCCTGTTGACGGAGCGGCGCCGTCATCGGCCGTGGGGTCTGGCGGGGGGTGAGCCCGGCGCGGCCGGTGTCAACCGGCTGAACGGCCAGGTAATACCGGCGAAGTGTCACTACGAAGTGCGCGCCGGTGACCGGCTGACGGTCGCTACGCCCGGCGGCGGCGGCTGGGGGCGCCGCGAGCAATAGCAACCCGGGCGAGGCCGACGGGAGGTGCCGGCCGGTAAAGGCGGTTCGTTTTCGGGGCGGAAAGGCGCAGTGACCTTTTCGGTGCACGTTTTTTTTAATGGCTGGGTGTTTATGCTATGTGCGGCATATGTGGTGAATTCAGATTCGACGGGCTGAAGGCGGATCTTGCAGCGGTCGACCGCATGACCGACCGGCTGCAACAACGCGGTCCGGATCACGTCGGCAGCTACAGCGACGGTGCACTGGGTTTCGGTCACCGGCGTCTGTCGATTATCGATTTATCCGAGCGATCCAATCAACCGATGGTCGACCCGGAGTTGGGCCTGGCGGTGGTGTTCAACGGAGCGATTTACAACTATCGTGAATTGCGGCACGAGTTGCAGGCGCTCGGTCATCATTTTTTTTCCGACGGCGATACCGAGGTCATTCTCAAGGCGTATCGCGAGTGGGGGGAGGAGTGCCCTGGCCACCTGCACGGCATGTTCGCGTTCGCGGTGTGGGATATGCGTGCCAAACGCCTATTTCTGGCCCGTGACCGGTTTGGCATCAAGCCATTGTACTGGAGCGCCGACGCCCGGCGGTTGCGCTTTGCGTCCAACCTGCAGGCATTAACGGCGGGCGGCGGTGTGGATACGGCGATCGATCCGGTCGCACTGCATTTTCAGTACACCCTGCACGGGGTCGTGCCGGCGCCACGTACCATTCTCGCGGGCGTGCGCAAATTGGAACCGGCGCACACGCTCACCATCGCCACCGATGGCCGCCACCGACTACGGCGCTATTGGGAATTGAACGCGACGCGCGAGGCGTCGCCGCGTGCCGAGGACGAGTGGGTCCAGGTAGTCCATGACGCCTTGCGCGAGGCGGTGCGCAAGCGCAATGACGTCGCCGACGTGCCGGTGGGCGTACTGCTGTCGGGGGGGCTGGATTCTTCCTTGCTGGTGGCGCTGCTTGCCGAAGCGGGCGTGAAAAATTTTCATACCTTCTCGGTCGGCTTCGAGGATCAGCCCGAGGAAAAGGGCAGCGAGTTCGAATACTCCGACCAGGTGGTCGACATGTACCGGCCGCGGCATCACAAATTTCTGGTGCCCAACGACCAGGTGTTGCAGCGCCTGCCCGCGGCGGTCGACGCCATGTCCGAGCCGATGTTCGGTCAGGACGCCGTCGCGTTCTACCTGCTGTCGGAACGGGTGTCGAGGGAGATCAAGGTGGTGCAGTCGGGGCAGGGGGCTGACGAGGTCTTCGGTGGCTACTTCTGGTATCCGCGGATGATGGCCGAAACGGCGGGGACCCGACTGGAGCGCTTCCGCAAACACTATTTCGACCGTGATCACGACGAGTTTCTGCGCATGGTCAGCCCACCGTACCGCGGCGCAGATCATACCGGGGAGTATGTTGGCGCGCGGCTTGCCGACGCGTATTCGGACGAGTTTCTCGACGCGGTTCTGAAGCTCGACGTCACTGTCCTGATTGTCGACGATCCGGTCAAGCGGGTCGACAACATGACCATGGCCTGGGGGCTGGAAGCCCGTGTACCGTTTCTCGATCATGAACTGGTTGAACTCGCCGCCCGCTGTCCGCCTGAGCTCAAGCTGCAATCCGAGGGCAAGCATTTGCTCAAACGAATATCGCGCGGCATCGTTCCTGGCGCCGTTATCGATCGCCCGAAAGGATATTTTCCGATGCCCGCGCTGAAGTACGTACGCGGGGAATTTCTGACGTTCATGCGGGATATTCTCAATTCGCGGGCATGCCGCGAACGCAACGTGTTTGATCGCAGCTATGTGGAAACGCTGCTTGCGGCGCCGGATATGCACCACACCCGAATTATGGGCAGTAAACTGTGGCACTTGGCGCTGTTGGAGTTCTGGCTGCAGCGGAATGTCGACGGCGCCGGCGCCTGAGATAATATCGTCGGCGCAGCTCGTCGGGTCAGCGGCCGAATGCCGCGTTCGTGGAAGTGGCCGACAAGGCGTGAGGCAGGTCGATCACGCGGTTGTCTTTCAACCCCGCCGTCGGCCGGTTGTAACGATTCGTAACGGTCGATATTCTATTTTTACGCCGTGATTGAAATCGTCTTATTCGGCACCATTTGCCTATAGCTGGCGAACCAACCATTTAGAGGTTTTAGCGATGGACGTCCTAGATCGGATCCGTGAACAAGTCGAAAGCAACCCGGTGATCGTCTACATGAAAGGCACTCCGCAGTTTCCGCAGTGCGGGTTCTCCGCGCGCACGGCCGAGGCGCTCAAAGCGTGCGGCGAACGTTTCGCGTACGTCAACGTCCTGGCCGATCCCGAGATCTTCGAAAACCTGCCGCGCTTCGCCGACTGGCCGACGTTCCCCCAAGTCTATGTCGATGGCGAACTCATCGGCGGGTGCGATATCACGCTGGAAATGCAGGCCAACGGCGAGTTGGAAGAAATGGTAAAGCAAGCCGCCAAGAATTGGCCGGCCGGAGATGAGGCCTGAGCGGACCTCGGTGTTTGCAGCGCAACGCCTCTGCCGGTGCGGCCGGGCCGCGTCGATCAGGTCTCGGACACCGCTAAGGCGTCCCAGCGGTTGACGATGACGCAGAACAGCTCAGCTGTTTTACGAGCGTCGTAGAGGGCGGCATGCGCCTCGTCGGGGCTCCATTCGATTTCCGCTGCTATGATGGCGCGAGCCAGCACCGTTTGTCCGAAGGCCAGCCCCGCCAGGCTGACGGTGTCGAAGGTGCTGAAGGGGTGAAACGGGTTGCGCTTGATGTGGGTGCGCGCCACCGCCGCGTTGATGAAACCGAGGTCGAAAAAGGCGTTGTGCCCAACCAGAATGGCGCGCTTGCATTGGCTGGCTTTGACCGCGTGTCGGATTGGCGCGAAGAATTCGCGTAGTGCCTCCGCTTCCGGTTTGGCGTCACGGAACGGATGGTCGGGGTCGATGCCGTTGAATGCCAGGGCCTTCGGGTCGAGGTTGGCGCCCGGAAAAGGTTCCAGGTGCCGACTAACCGACTCGCCCGGTTGGATACGGCCGCTGCCGTCCATACGCAGGATAACCGCCGCGACTTCCAGCAAAGCGTCGTTGCGCGCGTCGAATCCTGCGGTTTCCACATCGACGACGACGGGTAGAAAACCGCGAAAGCGCTGTGCGATTTCCGGATTGTAGGCCGTATTTTCCACGGTCTGAGAGCTTACTGGAAGAATGCATTGATAGCGAATCGCGTCGTCGGATACTGTAAAAATTGTGTAATCGGCGCCGGGCTCCTGATTGCCGGGATTCCCTCGGTGGCGTCGGCGGGCATCCTCTACGAGTGTCGTCTCGAGGGCATGGCGTCCAGCTATCTGCTGGGAACCATGCACGCGTCGGATCCTAGGGTGCTGTCGATCGCCGACGATGTCGAATCCTTTCTCGAAGGCGTAGACCGCCTGGTATTGGAGATCGTCCCCGATGGCCAGGCGGTGCTGGCCACCTTGCTGGCGACACAACTGCCCGCCGATACCTCGCTAGAAAAGCTGTTGCCCGAGGAACTTTATCGCGCGGCACGCTCGGCCATGTCGGCGCGCGGGGTGCCCGAGCCCGCGCTGCAGCGTATGCGGCCATGGGCGGTTTCGGTCGAGTTGAGCATGCCGCCAGCGCATCACGGGGTGTTCCTGGATATGCGGATTTATCAAATGGCGCAAGAGGCCGGGAAAACGCTGATCGGTCTGGAAACCGTGGACGAGCAGTTGGGTCTGTTCGACGGCTTGTCGCTGGCGCAGCAGATCGAACTGCTGGCGCATGCGATAAAGAATCTGAACGATGTGCCGCAACAATTTAACGCGATGATCGAAGCCTATGTATCCGGCGACCTCGAGTCGGTGGAGCGATTGGCGGACGAGCAGCAGCGCGACCTGGACGAGGCGTTGGTCCTTTGGTTCGACCGCGAAGTCGTGGTCAAGCGAAATCGCGTCATGGCGAAACGCGTGTGGCCGTTGCTGGAGAAAGGTAAAACGCTGGTTGCGGTCGGCGCATTGCACTTGGTTGGTGAAACCGGTCTGCTCACCCAGCTGCGGGAACGCGGTTGTAATTTTCAGCGTTTGCGTTGAAACTCGGTGGCAGAATATCGATCATGGGCTGGCGGGTACCGTAATCGAGCGTGTCGCAACGATTCTGGGGTAGTCCCCTCCGCCTCGCACGATCTTCAAAAGCAAGAATAGACAAAAGGATTCAGGTGTGCTCATGGCGACGACGCTGTCCACGCGTAAGTTTTCAAGTATCTGTTGCGCGATACTGATTCTTCAACTGGCCGGATGCGCGACAATCGAACCGGAATACCGGGATCCCCGCGATCCGTTCGAAACATACAACCGTGCCATGCACCGCTTCAACACGGAACTGGACGACGCCATTCTCAAGCCTGTCGCCCGTGGCTACCGCGCTATCACGCCGGAACCCGTCGATCGCGGCATCACCAACTTCTTCGGTAATCTCGACGACGTCGGCTCGGCGATCAACAACCTGTTGCAGTTCAAGTTCAGGCGCGCCTTGACCGACACCGGCCGGGTGTTGGTCAATACGACCGTCGGGGTGTTGGGTTTTTTCGATCTCGCCAGCAACATGAACCTACCCAAATACGGCGAGGACTTCGGGCAGACCCTGGGATCCTGGGGAATCACTCCGGGTCCTTATATCGTCCTGCCGTTGCTCGGACCGAGCTCGGGCCGCGACGTCATAGGGACCGTCGTAGATTGGTATACCGATCCCTTGACCTATCTCGAGAACGACGACGTTCGTTGGGCGTTGCGGGGTGTCAGCGTGGTGGACAGGCGCGCAGATTTGCTTGACGCCTCGCGAGTCATGGAACAGGCGGCGCTGGATCCTTACGCCTTCCTGCGCGATGCCTATTTGCAGAAACGCCGTAGCGACGTCTACGACGGCAATCCTCCGCTGGAGGAGTACGAACAACCTTAACCTGCTTTGTGCCCCGCACGGCCTGATTCCGTAGTCCTTCATGCAACACGCAGGTAAGGGGCTTGGCAGGTACGTTCCCCTGACGGCCAAGGTGCATAATCCTCTTCTCTTCCCGCGGTTGGAGACCATGTGATATTGGTATTAACCCTAATATCATAGGGCTCACCTATCGCTATAAATCGGCATTTCAGTAAATACCGATTAGACTATTTAAGTAAATACTGAAATACTTTCATTCCAGAAGGCGAGAGGCTGTACCGCCTTCGCTCAACGTCAGTTGAATCAAAACTCAAATTCGGAGATCGCGTCATGAATATTATTGTTAAAGCTGCAGGAATTGCTGCTGTTGTTGCTATGTCTGCCTCTGCATCCGCCTGGTGGGGCGGTGGCCCCTGGAACGGTTGGGGTGACGGCTTGGGCGACGGCTGGGGCGACGGCTACGGTGATTTCAGCATGAGCATGGGCGGTCGCGGCAGCGGCTACGGGCGTGGCTACGGCCGTGGTTATGGCTATGGCTACGGCAATCCCTACTACGGCGGCTATGGTTACGGTTACCCGGGCTACGGCGGCTGGGGTGCTCCTTATGGCTACGGCGCTCCTTATGCACCGATGGCTCCTTACGGTGCACCGGTCGCGCCTGCTGCGCCTCCTGCAGCAGAAAGTAAGTAATCGACAGAGCACTTCTACACAGGACTCAACAGCACAAGGATGTGCAGTCTTCAAGGCTGCAGAGTCTGCCTAATACTCATTGACCATAAATACAATTTTCGGGGTGCGAAATGCTCAAATTGACTAAAATTGCGGCAGCTGCGGCGCTGGTTGCCGTGTCCGCCACGGCCTCTGCGTGGGGCTGGGGTGGACCGTTCGACGGCCTGGGTGACTTCCTGGGTGACGGCTACGGCGACTTCAACATGAACTTCTCGGCGCGCGCCAACAGCCGCGTTCACGGTTATGGGCGCGGTTATGGCTACGGTCACGACTACCCATACTATTACGGTGTGCCTTATGCCGTCGCGCCCTACGGTGCTGCGCCTGTGGCCGGCGGTTGCGGCATGAGCGAAGAGGCTCAACAGGCGGTTGCGGCCCAGCAGCAAGCGGCTGCGGAGCAGTACGCGGCGCAGATCGAGGCACAACGCAAGGCCGCCGAGCAGTATGCGGCCCAGCAGGCCGCGGCTTACCAGGCCGCTGTCGAAGCCCAGCAGAAGGCAGCTGCCGAGCGAGCGGCCGCCTATCAGGCTACCGTGGCCAATCAGCGCAACGGCACCCAACCGGTCATGGCTTACACTGCACCGCAATTACCCGCGATGCAGCCGCCACGCATGCGCCCCGTGGCTATGGACATGCCGACTTTCGACAGGCCGGCGTTCGAAAGACCGTCATTTGAGATGCCGTCGTTCGACCGGCCGTCCTTCGACACCGGGTCACGCGACCAGATCGTGGCCGATATGGAAGCCCGTCGCGCCGAGCGTATGGCCGAAATCGAAGCGCGCCGTGCCGAGATTCAAAAAGAGATGGAAGCCCGCCGCATCGAGATCGGTCAGGATTGCAAAAAAATCTGATCTTCGCCGAAAGCGGCCGGTTGACGAGAAGCGCGCAGGGCCTGCACCCTGCGCGTTTTTTTATGCGGAAGCGGCCGAGACCATGTCGTTGCCGTCGAGTGGCACCGCCAAGCGATAGCCGAATCCCTTTACATTCTCGATAAGCTGGCGGCCGGCGGGCGTTTTGCCGAGTTTGCTGCGCAACAGGTGGACGTATTGCTTGATGTCGTTGGGGCCGGTGTTGCTGGTACGTTCCGGCCACAGGCAGTCGATGATCTCATCGTGGGAAAATACCTTGCCCGGGTCGGTGGCGCACAAGCGCAGTAATTGATACTCCTTCGGCGACAGGTTGATTTCCGTGTCGAAGACGAGCACGCGCTTTAGCCGGTCGTCTATTTGCAATGGTCCGACCATAATCACTTCCTGCGGCGGTTTGCGGGTGCGACGTAAAACCGCTTCGACGCGCGCGTCGAATTCGACCAGTTCAAAAGGCTTGCGGATGTAATCGTCCGCGCCGGCCAGCAGACAGCGCGCGGCCGCTTGTGGATCGGTCAACGCGCTCACGATGAGGATCGGCATCCGGTCGTCGACGCCGCGCAACCAGCTCAGTACCGAGCGATCGTCGCAATCAGGCACCAGCGGATCGAACAGGATGAGGTCGGGTTTTTCCCGCTTGAAGGCAGCAAATCCCTCTGCAATCGTGCTCGTGCGTTCCACGTCGAAGCCGCGTTCGCGAAGGTGCTCGCCGATCTGTTCGCAGTGTCTTTGGTCAGGGTCTACGAGTAATACGCGCATTCGTTCCAATAACCGGTTTCTTACTTGTGCCTTCAAGCGTAGCTCAATCCACCGAATACAAAAGCCGGATTCTCGTTATCACCCCGCCCGGGATGGATCTTAGATCCCCTGAATAGGATGTATGTCAAGTATATTATAAGTCATAAGATCATGAAAAATAGAGAGATATAAGTTTTTTAGCATTCTGTGGGTGTTTCTGCTTGAATTGCAAATCAGTGGCAATCCTGCGCGTTTCCGATGGTCGAGCGGAACCGCGCGGGGCGAAAATCGGGGTGCAAGCGCCTGCGGCGCGCCCGAATTGAACTGTTTTCACGAGGCGAGCAAATGGCTGCGGTACCTGATATTGATGCGCAAGAGACTCAGGAATGGCTGGACGCGCTGGACAGCGTGTTCGAAAACGAAGGGGTGGACCGGGCCCACTATCTGCTGGAACGGTTGATCGAAAAGGCGCGGCGGTCGGGCGCGTATTTGCCGTATTCGGCGAACACGGCTTACGTCAACACGATTCCGTTGACCCATCAGCCGAGGTTTCCCGGCGACCAGGCAATGGAACGTCGTATTCGCTCGTTCGTCCGGTGGAACGCGATGGCCATGGTGGTGCAGGCGAACCGGATGTCTTCCGAACTGGGCGGGCATATCGCGAGTTTCGCCTCCAGCGCGACCCTTCTGGATGTGGCGTGTAACCATTTCTTCCGCGCCCGCAACAAAGACGAGGAAGGCGACCTCGTGTTCTTTCAAGGCCATTCGGCCCCCGGCGTCTATGCGCGCGCCTTCCTGGAGGGCCGGATCAGTGAAGAGCAGTTGAACAAGTTCAGGCAGGAGGTCGACGGGGATGGCCTGCCGTCGTATCCACACCCCTGGTTGATGCCCAATTTCTGGCAGTTTCCGACCGTTTCGATGGGCCTGGGTCCCCTGATGGCCATTTATCAGGCGCGCTTTATGCGCTACCTGCACGATCGCGGGTTGGCCAACATGGGCGAGCGGAAGGTCTGGGCCTTCATGGGCGACGGCGAAATGGACGAGCCCGAGTCGCTCGGCGCCATTTCTCTCGCCTCGCGTGAACGGCTCGACAATCTGGTGTTCGTGATCAACTGCAATCTGCAGCGCCTCGATGGACCGGTACGCGGCAACGGCAAGATCATTCAGGAACTCGAGGCTGTGTTTCGCGGTGCCGGCTGGAATGTGATCAAGGTCGTGTGGGGCGGCTACTGGGATCCGCTGTTGGCGCGGGATACCGACGGCTTGCTGCATAAGCGTATGGAGGAATGCGTCGACGGCGACTACCAGGCGTACAAGGCGCACGGCGGTGCCTACACGCGCGAACACTTTTTCGGCAAATACCCCGCGTTGGCGGCCATGGTCGCCAATATGACCGACGAGGATATCTGGCGTCTGAACTGCGGCGGCCACGATCCCATCAAGGTGTACGCGGCCTATCACGCGGCCGTCAACCACAAAGGCAAGCCGACTGTCATCCTGGCGAAAACGGTCAAGGGCTACGGCATGGGTGAAGCGGGTGAGGGGCAGAATATCACCCACCAACAGAAGAAAATGGGTGAGGAGGCGCTGCGCGCGTTTCGCGACCGCTTCAACATCCCGATTCCCGACGACCAGATTGCGTCGGCGCCCTACTACAAACCGGGCACGGACAGTCCCGAAATGAAATATCTGCACCAACGCCGTCAGGAACTTGGGGGCTACGTACCATCGCGCCGCGTCGAGGCGGCGGCGCTCACGATTCCGCCCCTCGACAGCTTCAAAGCACTGCTGGAGGGCAGCGGGGACCGCGAGATGTCGACTACCATGGCCTTTGTGCGCTTTCTGACGTCACTGATCCGGGACAAGGCCATCGGCAAGTACGTCGTGCCGATCGTGCCCGACGAGGCACGTACCTTCGGTATGGAGGGCATGTTCCGCCAGCTCGGAATCTATTCGCATCAGGGGCAGCTGTACAAGCCGGTCGATTCCGATCAAGTCATGTATTACCGTGAAGACAAGCAGGGGCAGATTCTGCAGGAAGGAATCAACGAAGCCGGCGCCATGTCGTCCTGGATGGCCGCCGCGACGTCGTACTCAAATCACGGCATTACCATGATCCCCTTCTATATCTACTACTCGATGTTTGGATTTCAGCGCGTCGGCGACCTGGCCTGGGCGGCCGGCGATATGCGGGCGCGCGGCTTTTTGCTGGGCGGCACCGCGGGCCGTACCACCCTGGCCGGCGAGGGGTTGCAGCATCAGGACGGGCACAGCCATCTGCAGGCGGCGTTCATACCCAACTGCCGGGCCTATGACCCGACCTACGCCTACGAGCTCGCGGTGATCTTGCGCGACGGCATGAAGCGTATGTACGAAAACGGCGAAAGCGTCTTCTACTACCTCACGGTGATGAACGAGAACTATGCTCACCCGGTGATACCGGCGGACGTGGAAGAGGGGATCGTGCGCGGCATGTACCTGTTGAAAAACGGATCGCGCAAAAAGAAGCGTGTGCAGTTGCTGGGATCGGGCACCATCCTGCGCGAAGTCTTGGCGGCCGCGCATTTGTTGGAAGACGAGTGGAATGTCGCCGCCGACGTCTGGAGTATCACCAGCTTTACCGAACTGCGCCGTGATGGCATGGACGTCGAACGCTGGAACAGGCTGCATCCGCTGGAAGATAGGCCGCGCGTCAGTTACGTCGAGCAGCAACTGAACGGCCGCAAGGGTCCGATGGTCGCGGCCACCGACTACATTCAGTCATTCGCCGATCAGATCCGGCCCTACGTCGGCAACCGCCGCTACGTCACGCTTGGCACCGACGGGTTTGGTCGGTCCGACCGCCGCGCGAAACTGCGTCATTTCTTCGAGGTCAACCGAAACTACGTGGTGGTGGCGGCACTCAAGGCCCTGGCCGACGACGGCGAAGTCGAAGCGAGTGTCGTGGCACAGGCGATCAAGGCCTATCGGATCGATCCGGCCAAACCCAATCCGATGACGGTGTGAGGAGCTGAACAGTGGCCCATAACAGCGAAGTAGTGGTCCCCGATATCGGTGATTTCAGCGACGTGGAGGTTATCGAGGTACTGGTTGCACCCGGTGACCGGCTCAAGGTGGAAGATTCGATTGTCACCTTGGAAAGCGACAAGGCGACCATGGAAATCCCGTCTCCGGTCGCGGGCGTCGTTCGCGAATTGAAGGTCAAGGTCGGCGATAAGATCACCCAGGGCGATTTACTGTTGTTGCTGGAGGCCGACGAGGAGGAGGCACCGGCTCCCGACGCATCCACGCCGCCCGAAGTGTTGCCGGACGCCGCGCCGGCCGACCCGCCGGAGCGTGTGCCATCCGGCGAGATCGCGGCGCCAGCGCCCACACCGGCGGGCGCGACCGAGGCCGTCGAAGTCGAGGAGATACGCCTGCCCGACCTGGGTGATTTTCACGACGTGGAAGTCATCGAACTGCTGGTGCAGCCGGGCGACCGGATCGCCGCCGAGGATTCCGTACTGACGCTGGAAAGCGAAAAGGCAACGATGGAGATACCTTCGCCCAAGGCGGGGTTGGTGCAGGCCACCAAGGTAGCCGTTGGCGACAAGATTAATCAGGGGCAGGTAATCATGCTGCTCGAAGTGGCATCCGGATCTGCCGATGCCGGGCAGGCGGGGGCTTCGGCCGCTGCGCAAGAACCCGCCGAGTCGGTCTTCGAACCGGCTGCGCCGGCGGAGCCGGGCGGGCGGGCGCCGGGGGACAAGGCGCCGCAACCGCGACCGGTGATCGCCAAGCCGTCGGACGCGCCGAGAAGCGGTGCGCACGCGAGCCCGGCGGTGCGCCGGTTCGCGCGCGAACTCGGGGTCGATCTGACACGGGTGCGCGGTACGGCCGCAAAATCGCGTATCACCAAGGACGACGTGCAAAATTACGTCAAACAGTCCCTGAGCACGGGCGGGGCGGTGGCGCCGTCGGGCGCGGGCGGTGTTTTTCAACTGCCAAGCGTTCCCGAGATCGACTTCAGTCAATTCGGCGACACCGAGACGGTCGCGCTGGGTCGGATCAAGAAGCTCAGCGGGTCGCATTTGCATCGCAGTTGGCTCACCGTGCCGCACGTCACGCAATTCGACCAGGCCGACATCACGGAGCTGGAGGATTTTCGCCAAGCACAGCAGGCGGCGGCGGAAAAGGAGGGCGTAAAACTGACCCTCATGCCGTTTCTGTTGAAAGCCGCGGCGGCCGCGATGCGGGTGTATCCGCAGTTCAATGCCTCGCTGGCGCCGGACGGTGAGCGTCTGATTGTGAAAAAATACCTGCATCTCGGCGTCGCGGTGGATACGCCCAATGGGCTGGTGGTACCCGTTATCAGGGACGTCGACCGCAAGGGCCTGTTCGACCTGGCCGCTGAACTCGGCGAACTCAGTCAGAAGGCACGTGACAGCAAACTGTCGCCTCGTGATATGCAGGGCGGCTGTCTGTCGATATCCAGCCTGGGGGGGATCGGCGGTTCCCAGTTCGCGCCCATTGTGAATGCGCCGGAAGTCGCGATTCTGGGTATTTCGCGGGCGGCGACGCAGCCCGTGTGGGACGGTAAGGCGTTCGCGCCGCGTCTGATCATGCCCTTCAGTCTGGCCTACGATCACCGCGTGATCGACGGCGCGGAAGGGGTGCGGTTTACGACCTTCCTGAGCGGGTTGCTGGGCGACATCAGACGGCTGCTGCTCTGACGCACCTCCAGGCCCAAACCGTTGGCAGCATGCGCTTCAGGTGCGTACCCGCCGCGTCAATCTCGGCTCGAACCGACGGCCGGCTATGGTGCGCTGCAACAATCTGGTCTACATTTTCCAGCCAGTATCCAAATAAGATCAACGGCCGCAAGCCCGACGGCGAAGGCACTCGAGTGAAGGAGAGAGCATGATGAGCGACAAAACATCCAGTTCCAAGGTGGCCGATATCCGTACCAAGGTGGCCGTGCTCGGAGCGGGCCCCGGCGGCTACACGGCCGCGTTCCGGGCGGCCGATCTGGGCCTGGACGTGGTGCTGATCGAACGCTATCCCGCGCTCGGCGGCGTGTGCCTGAATGTCGGCTGCATTCCGTCCAAGGCGCTGCTGCACACCGCCGAGGTCATCAACGAGGTCGGCGAACTCGAGCAGATGGGGGTGCGCTATACCAAACCGAAAATCGATCTCGACAAGATGCGCGCGGGTAAGGACAAGGTGGTCGCCAAATTGACCGGCGGGCTGGCGGCGCTGGCCAAGCAGCGCAAGGTGCAGGTGGTTCACGGCGTGGGGCGGTTCGTGTCGCCGACCCGCATCGAAGTGCAGGGTGGTGACGGCCAGCGCACCGTCGAGTTCGAGCAGTGCATCATCGCCTGTGGCTCGTCGGCGGTCAAAATCCCCGGGTTCCCCAACGAGGACGACCGTTTGATCGATTCAACCGGTGCGCTGGAACTAGGTGAGGTGCCGGGCCGGATGCTGATCGTCGGCGGCGGCATCATCGGCCTGGAGATGGCGACGGTTTATGCCGCGCTGGGCGCCAAGGTCGACGTGGTGGAATTGCTGGACGGTCTGATACCGGGTTGCGATCGCGATCTGGTCAGGCCGCTGCAGAAGCGGTTGCAGGGAGTGCTCGAGGGCATCTATCTCTCGACCAAGGTGGCCGAAATCAAGGCGGAGAAGAAGGGTCTTACCGCGCACTTCGAAGGCGACAAGGCGCCGAAGTCGCAAACCTACGACAAAATTCTGGTCGCGGTGGGCCGTGCGCCGAACGGCAAACAAATCGGCGCCGACGCGGCGGGCGTCAACGTCGACGAACGCGGCTTTATTGCAGTCGACCAGCATATGCGCACCAACGTACCGCACGTCTTCGCCATCGGCGACGTGGTGGGAAATCCCATGCTCGCCCACAAGGCCGTGCACGAGGGCAAGGTGGCCGCCGAAGTTATCGCGGGGTTGCCCGCGCTGTTCGATCCCATGGCCATTCCATCCGTTGCCTACACCGATCCCGAGGTGGCGTGGATGGGCTTGACCGAAACGGACGCCAAGGCGCAAGGCATCGAGGTCGAGAAGGGCGTCTTTCCCTGGGCGGCATCCGGCCGGGCGCTCGGTATCCACCGTGAAGAGGGTTTGACCAAGCTGCTGTTCGACCCGAAGTCCAAGCGCATTCTCGGTGCCGGTATCGTCGGGCGCAATGCCGGTGAACTGATCGGCGAAACCGTACTGGCAATGGAGATGGGCGCCGATGCGGAAGACATCGGGTTGAGCATCCACCCACACCCCACCCTCAGTGAAACGGTGTGCTTCGCCGCGGAAATGGCCGAGGGGACGATCACCGACCTGCTGCCCCCGCGGAAACGCAAGTAACCGAAGCACGCCGGGCGCAGTGGTACACCGCGCCGAGTAATGAAGCAGCGCGCCTCGCCCCGCTGTAGTGCCGCAGGTGCGCTATGGAAAGTCGCGCGCTAGATCACTACACTCGGGCCAGGGGCGCGACGACCTCGAAACGTACGGCGGTTGCAGGTGCCGGCTGACGTCGTGTGTCGGAGTCGGCGCATGAATCGCGCCAGTCCAGCGGGTCTACCGGGCGCAGCGGTCGGTCGGTGCGTTTTCCGTCCGGTCCATGGAAACACGGAAGGATGAAGGAGTATTGACATTCAAAGCGTCTACCCAAGGTGACCCGGCGAGGCCACCCCGGTCGCCGTCCCCCTGGCTGTTCGCCCTCCTGGCGCTGTCCATCGTGGCGGTCGGCGAACAACTGCTCGAACGATATGCGTGGCGCGAGGCCGTCTCCCGGGAACGCGTGCGGGTGCTGGAGCGGCTGGGTACCCTGCGGGCGCGCCTCGAAGGCCAGATCAATTCGCATCTGATGCTGGCACAAGGCCTGACGGCCGTGGTGCAGCATCACCCGGACGTGAATCAGGCGGAGTTCGCGCGGGTCGGCGCCGAAATCGACACCCGTATCGGCGCCTTGCGCAACATCGCGGCCGCCCCGGACATGGTGATCTCGATGATCTACCCGCTCGAAGGCAACGCGGCGGCCATCGGTCTCGACTATCGCACACACCCCACGCAGGGCCCGGCCGCGCAGCGCGCGATGGACACCGGCCAAATGGTGATTGCCGGACCGTTACCTCTGGTACAGGGCGGAGAGGGCGTTATCGCCCGCATCCCGGTATACCTGTCCCGTAGCGATGCGCCATCCGGACGCGTACCCTGGGGGCTGGTTTCGGCGGTCATGGACGTCGACCGACTGTACCGCAACGCAGGCCTCACGACGCTGGCGTCGCAATTCCAGGTGGCCATTCGGGGCAGGGACGGGACGGGCAGCGAGGGCGCCGTGTTCTACGGCGACGGGCGCGTCTTTGATCGGCAAGCGGTGACCCTGGAAGTGACGCTGCCGTCCGGTTCGTGGCAACTGGCGGCGGTGCCGCTCGGCGGTTGGGGTCAGGTCGCATCCAGGCTCCCGTTGATCCGGTTGCTGGGCGCGATCGTTGCCGTCGCTGCCGCGACTGCGGCCTTCGCGCTTGCCCGGGCGCACGTCTTGGCCAGGGACACGGCGGACCGGTTGCGCGACAGTCAGGAGCTGTTCCAAAAATTCATGCACCACCTGCCGGCGGGGGCCTTCGTTCGTGACCCCGCCAGCGGCGGATTCGACTTCTGCAATCACTGGTTCAGCGATCACTTCGGCGCTGCCGGCACTGCCGCGGCGCAGCGCATGCTTGAGGATGATCGTCGTACGCTGCGCGAGGGGAAGCTGCGCTCCAACGAGGTGCAGAGCGACGGCCGGGGTGAACCGCTGTATTGCGACGTGCAGCGTTTCCTGATTCCGCGGGTGGGTTCGCATCCGCTGGTTGGCGGGGTGGTCAACGACATATCGGCCCGTGTCATGGCGGAACAGCGGCTGGCCGACAGCGAGGCGCGCCTGAACGCCGCCGAGGCCATCGCCCATGTGGGACATTGGGCCTATCGGGTGAGCGACGGCGCCATCCAATGGTCGGACGAAACCTACCGGATTTTCGGTCTGACGCCACAGTCCGAGACCGTCACCTACGAAATGTTGGTCGCGCTCGTCCACCCCGACGACCGCAAGTATCACGATGACTACCTGCAGCGGATGCTGGCGAGCAGACCGGGGGAGGATATCCCGGAAAACGGTTTTCGACTGACACTTCGTGACGGCACGGAACGCTCGGTCGTCGTATGGGTGCGGATCGAGTACGACGAGCGGGGCGCACCCGAGCGGCTGTTCGGTGCGGTGCAGGACGTCACCGAGCACCAGCGACTCGAGCAACGCCTGCGTGAGCGACTCGACGAGTTGCTGCTTTGGCACCAAGTGACCCTGGGACGTGAAGACCGGATCCGTGAACTGAAATCCGAGGTCAACACCCTGTTGGCTGATCAGGGGCTGGCCATCCGGTACCTGAGTCAGAGGGAGTCCGCGTGATCGAAGCGCCGTTGCCGCCGGACGAGGCGCAACGCCTGGCAGCCTTGCGGCGGTACGATATCCTCGATACGCCGCCGGAACCGCCGTTCGACGAATTGACCGACCTGGCGGCCGCCATCTGTCAGGCGCCTATTGCGCTCATTTCGCTGATCGACGAGCGGCGGCAGTGGTTCAAGTCCCGGGTCGGCCTGGCGCCATCCGAAACCGAACGACGGGTCGCGTTCTGCGCGCACGCTCTTCTGCAGCCGGGTTTGCTGGTGGTCGAAGATGCTCGACGCGACCCGCGGTTCACGGACAATCCGCTGGTGACGCGGGACCCGGGGATACGCTTCTACGCCGGCGTCCCGTTGCTCACACCCGAAGGAGACGCCCTCGGCACGCTGTGCGTCATCGACCGCAAACCAAGAAGGCTGGCCGCCGACCACGCACGTGTGCTGCGCGTACTCAGCAGGCATGTCATGGCCCTGCTGGAGTTGCGCAGGCGCGATCGGGAGGCCGAGGCGCTGCGGGCGGCCAACGTGCGCCTCGGTGAGGTACTGCGCCAGGAACAAGCGCGGTACCCACACGACGACGCTTTCCTTGCCGGCGAACCCGCGACAGGCAAACAGGGGCAGGATCGGCGACTCGAGGTATCCGAACGCTCCCGTCTGGCGTTGCTCAGTATGCTGGAGGATCAACAGCTGGCCGCCAGCGCGCTGCTACGCAGCGAGAATCGGTTTCGCACCCTGGCGACCGTCGTCCCGGTGGGCATTTTCCGGACCGATACGCTGGGACACTGTTTCTATGTGAATCCTCGCCTGTGTGTGATCATGCGCATGGCCAGGGACGACGTGCTCGCCGGCGGATGGCGAAAGGCCGTTCATCCCGACGACCGGGTAAGGGCGGTTGATGAATGGCGCCTTGCCGTCGCGGCGCGTCAGCCGTTCGACGCGGAGTACCGCCTGGTAACGCCGGCGGGGGGCGTTACCTGGGTACTCGAGCGGGCACAGGTTGAATACGATGCCGCGGGACAGGCGATCGGTTACGTCGGCACCCTGGCCGACGTCACGCGGTTCAAGGATGCCGAAGCGGCGGCGCGTGCGAGCCAGGAGCGCTATCGCTACCTGTTCGAACAAAACCCGGCGCCGATGTTCATCTACGCGCGGAGCGGTCTGCAGATATTGGCCGTGAACGAAGCCTTCGTCAGGCACTACGGCTACCCTCGCGAGCAGGCGCTGGCGTTGCGCCTGACCGACCTGTACCCGGCGGACGAGCGCCAGGCCGTCGCCGCCGCCGCGGCTCGCATGCGAGGTTATGCCGACCTGGGAGAATGGCATCATTTGAAACGGGACGGTACGGCGATCACCACAGTTGCGAGCACGCACGACCTGGAATTCGGCGGGCGTGATGCACGCGTCGCGGTCATCACCGATATTACCGTACTCAAGCGCGCCGAACTGGCACTGCGCGAACTTAATGCAGTGCTGGAGGACCGGGTGCGAGAACGTACCGCGGAACTCGCGGCGGCGAACGCCGAAATGGAGGCCTTTATCTACGCCGTATCGCACGACTTGCGCGCACCGCTGCGTGCCATTCAGGGCTTCGAACGCGCCCTGGTTCAGGACTACGCCGATCAGCTACCGGGCGGGGCGCGCGAGTTTCTGGACGAGATCCAAGTCGGCAGCCGACGTATGGGGGCGTTGATCGAGGGATTGCTCGAGCTCTCGCGCGGCACCCGCGGCACACTCGAGCGCGCGCCCGTGGCGCTTGATGCGGTGCTGTCCGAGTTGCAGACGCGTCTTGCGCAGGCGGCCCCCCACCGCCGGGTTGATCTGCAGACCCGAGGCGATCTGCGCGTGCGCGGCGATCCGCGACTGCTGAGAACCTTGCTGCAGAATCTGTTGGACAATGCGTGGAAGTACACCGCGGGAAAGGAGCATGCGGAGATCTCCGTCTCGGCCGACACAATCGATGGCGAGCGGATCATCTGCATCGAGGACAATGGGGCGGGATTCGATCCCGCATTCGCCAACCGGCTCTTTGAGCCTTTTCAGCGCCTGCATCACCACGATGAATTTCCCGGCATCGGCATCGGACTGGCGACCGTGGCGCGCATCGTCCGCCGGCACGGCGGCTGGATCAAGGGGACGGGGCAACCGGGTAAAGGGGCGCGCTTTTGTTTTACGCTGGATCCCGCAAAGGAGGGAGATGATGCGCACTCGACGGCTGCTGTTAGTTGAGGACAACGTGCAGGACTGTAAACTCGCGCTGCGCGCGTTCCGCGCTGGCAATAGCGTCTGCGAAAGCGCCACGTTCGGCGGCGGCGCGTGCCTCGGCGAGCCGCCGCGGCGTTGCCAGCCAGACATTACCTGCGTCACGCGCGGCATTGATTGCGGCTTCTGCCTG
>CBDUNM010000009.1:0-64510 GCA_965368585.1 uncultured Chromatiales bacterium
CACTGACACTTCCGTCGCCGCGTTTGAATTCCGCACCTTCAACAACGTTTGCGACCTGACCCAGCAGGACGGACCGCTTTTCATTGGCCTTCACGGGAATCTGCCGCAGATCATGCAGCACCAGCCGGATGTGGTGATTATCGATATGGACTCGCCGGGCCGGGACACCTTGGAAAGCCTGCGCACGGTGCAGCAAAGCATGCCGCGCCCCATGGTGATGTTCAGCCAGGACGACGACGGCGAGACGATTCGCCAGGCGGTTGCCGCCGGTGTGAGCGCATACGTGGTGGACGGCGTGCAGGCTAGACGCGTGCGGCCGATTATCGACGCGGCGATCGCGCGTTTCCAGCAATACCGCGCGCTGGAGGCCGAACTGGGCAAGACGCGTAACCAGTTGGCCGAGCGCAAAGTGATCGAACGCGCCAAGGGGCTGTTGATGGCGCAACGTGGACTGGCGGAATCCGACGCGTTCGGTCTGATGCGCAAGAGCGCCATGGACCAGAACCTGCGCCTGGTGGATATCGCACAAAGCGTGATCGCGGCGGCGGATCTGTTGGGCGCTCAGCGCCGCCAGCACAGCTGACGAGTCTTCCCGTCGACGGCGTTCTCCGGTCGCGCCCCGACGCTCAGCTGCAGACCGGTCTTTGTGACGTTGATTTATCCTCCTCGGGTTGCGCCCGCGTTAGCGGGCGCTTTTTTAAGCGTGCCCGATTGGAAACTGGAAAACCCCTTGCCGTCCCGTCGTTCCTGGAACCGGTTGCGTGTTTTTGGTGCATAGCATCGGCATACACACCGTATCCTGCGCCCATCTCGTGCGGGCCGGCGGACACTGGCTTCCGCCAGACCGCGTGGTTTTCGGCTAACACGTTGTTTTGCGGTCTTTAGTCGGTACTTGGCACCAAGCTTGCTAACTCGTAGTTCAGCAGCGCGGGCTTCCAATGGCGGAGGCACCACAACCCTTCTCGGTGTGGGGCGCTTATCGCGACCAACGCGGGTTGCGTGCAACGGACAACGGCGTCCGTCGTGGTCGGGGCATAAAACAAAACGCCTCGATCATGACGGGCGTTTTTTTGTTTACAGCTTTTGGGGGATGTAATGAGTCACAGCAGTAGGGATCAATCGATGACAGCGGCGGGCTTCTTGCAACGCACATTGACCGCCGTGGGGCTGGCAGTTGCGCTCGCGACGGCGCAGGCCGAGTCGGGCGAGCCGGAAAAGGAAGATCTCAAGTTCGGTTTTATCAAACTGACTGACATGGCGCCGTTGGCCATCGCCTATGAAAAGGGGTACTTCGAAGACGAAGGTCTCTACGTGCAACTGGAGGCGCAGGCCAACTGGAAAGTCTTGCTGGACGGCGTCATCGACGGCCAGCTCGACGGTGCCCACATGTTGGCCGGTCAACCCCTGGCCGCAACCATCGGCTTTGGCACCAAGGCGCATATCATCACGCCTTTTTCCATGGATCTAAACGGCAATGGCATCACCGTGTCGAACGAGATCTGGGAAAAGATGAAGCCGCATGTTCCGACCCAGGCGGACGGCAAGCCGCAGCACCCGATCAAGGCCGACTATCTGAAGCCCGTCGTCGATGCCTATCAGGCGGACGGCAAACCGTTCAAGATGGGCATGGTCTTTCCAGTATCCACGCACAATTACGAGCTGCGCTATTGGTTGGCAGCCGGAGGTATTCATCCGGGTTACTACGCGCCGCACAAGGGTGATATCTCCGGCACCATCGACGCGGACGTCTTGTTGTCGGTGACCCCGCCGCCGCAGATGCCGGCGACGCTGGAGGCCGGCACCATCTACGGTTATTGCGTCGGCGAGCCGTGGAATCAGCAGGCGGTGTTCAAAGGTATCGGCGTGCCGGTCATCACCGACTACGAGATCTGGAAAGACAATCCGGAGAAGGTGTTCGGTTTGACCAAGGCATTCACCGAGCAGTACCCGAACACCTCGGTGCGCATCGTGAAGGCGCTGATCCGCGCGGGCAAGTGGCTGGACGAAAACGACAATGCCAACCGGCCCGAAGCAGTCAAGATCCTGTCCAAACCGAGCTATGTCGGCGCGGACTATGACGTGATCGCCAATTCCATGACCGGGACCTTCGAGTATGAAAAGGGCGACAAGCGCTCGGTGCCGGACTTTAACGTCTTCTTCCGCTACTACGCGACCTATCCGTATTACTCCGACGCGGTCTGGTATCTGACCCAGATGCGGCGCTGGGGCCAGATCGCCGAGCCCCGGCCGGACGAATGGTACATGGAGACCGCGAAGCGCGTGTATCGCCCCGATATCTATAGAAAGGCCGCCGAAGCACTGATTGCCGAAGGCGTGATCGGCGCAGGCGAGTTTCCGGACTTTGCCACGGAGTCGGGCTTCCGCCAGCCACAGACCGAATTCATCGACGGTATGACGTTCGACGGCACGCAGCCCAACGCATATCTGGAGCGGTTTCCGATCGGTTTGAAGGGTCAGGACAAGATCTAGATCCAGGCCGTACCCGAGATTCAGGAGCCAAGCGCATGAATTCAACGACCTCCATACGGACTGTGTTCCGTATCCCGTTCAAGGACCCGTTCATGGACTATCTGTCCGGCGAACTGATCGCCAGGCAGGTCGGCCGCTTCGCACAGGGTGTGTTGGTCCCTTTGGTCGCGATCGGGGTGTTCCTGATGCTCTGGTCGGTGGGCGCAAAAAACGTACAGACTTCGCTTGGGCAGTTGCCCGGTCCGAGCCAGGTCTGGGAGCAGACCGTGACCCTGTACCAGGAGCATAAAGCGGAGCGGGCCAAACAGGAGGCGTTTTACGGGCGTATCGAAAAGCGCCTGGAGGAGGCCATCGCGGCCGGTAAACCGCCGCCAACGATCGCCAGGATCAAGTCGCGCAAGTACACCGGCGCGCCGACCTTTATCGATCAGATCGTCACCAGTCTGATCACCGTCGCGGCCGGGTTCCTGTTGGGTTCGATCGTCGCCATACCGATCGGTATTGTCTGTGGTATGAGCGAGACCCTGTATCGGGCGCTGAACCCGATCATCCAGGTATTCAAACCGGTGTCGCCGCTGGCCTGGCTGCCCTTGGTCACCATGGTGGTCTCGGCGGTTTATGTCAGTACCGATCCGCTGTTCGACAAGTCGTTCCTGACCTCGGCCATTACGGTCACTCTGTGCTGTTTGTGGCCCACCGTGATCAACACCACGGTGGGCGTCTCGGGGGTGAGCAAGGACTTGCTCAACGTCAGCCGGGTATTGCGTCTTAACTGGTTGACCAAGACGGTCGAGATCGTCCTGCCGTCGGCGATCCCGATGATCTTCACCGGTCTGCGGCTGTCACTGGGTATCGGCTGGATGGTTTTGATCGCCGCCGAGATGCTGGCGCAGAACCCGGGTCTGGGCAAGTTCGTCTGGGACGAGTTTCAAAACGGCAGTTCGAACTCGCTGGCGCGCATCATGGTGGCGGTGCTGGTGATCGGTTTGATCGGCTTCGTGCTCGATCGCGGCATGCTGGCCCTGCAGCGCGCGTTCAGCTGGGACAAGGGCGCCGTGCTGCGCTGATTGGAGAGGAAAAGATCATGCAACACTATCTCGAAATCGACCACGTCAGTATCACCTTCCCGACGGACAATGGTCCGCTGAACGTATTAAACGGCGTCAACCTGAAGGTGGAAAAGGGCGAGTTCATATCGTTGATCGGTCATTCCGGGTGCGGTAAATCCACCGTACTCAATATCGTGGCCGGTTTGCTTCAGGCGACCGAAGGCGGCGTCGTGCTGGAAGGGCGCGAAGTCCAGGATCCCGGCCCGGACCGGGCGGTGGTCTTTCAAAATCACTCCCTGCTGCCCTGGTTGACGGTGTACGGCAACGTGCGCCTGGCCGTCGACAAGGTATTCAAAACGACCAAGTCCAAGGCCGAGCGCGACGAATGGACCCGGCACAATCTTGAGTTGGTGCACATGTCGCACGCCTTGAACCTGAAACCCGACGAAATCTCGGGCGGCATGAAGCAGCGGGTAGGTATTGCCCGCGCCCTGTCGATGGAACCCAAGGTGCTGCTGATGGACGAACCCTTCGGCGCGCTGGATTCGTTGACCCGAACCCATATGCAGGATTCCCTGATGGCAATTCAGGCGCGGCTCAACAACACGGTAATCATGATTACTCACGACGTTGACGAGGCGGTACTGTTGTCCGATCGCATCGTCATGATGACCAACGGGCCTGCGGCGACCGTCGGCGAGGTACTTGAGATCGGTCTGCTGCGCCCGCGCGACCGCCTCGAGCTCGCAGAAGACCCGACCTACAACCACTACCGCGCCGAAGTGGTCAAGTTTCTGCACGAGCGCCACCTGCAAAAGATCGAGCCGGCGTCGGACCAATCGACCAAGGTGCCCAAAACCACCGTGCTCGATCTGTCGCACTGGCGCAAGAAGCGTGTGCAAGGCTCGTCGACGAGATTGGAAAAGCGCGATCTGGAACTCGGTTTCATCCCGTTGACGGATTGTGCGCCCCTGGTCGTAGCCAAGGAAAAGGGCTTCTTCGCCAAACACGGCTTGCACGTTGAACTGTCGCGCGAATCATCCTGGGCCAATATTCGCGACAAGGTGTCGGTCGGTATGTTGGATGGCGCGCAGATGCTCGCCGGTATGCCGCTGGCGAGTGCCTGTGGCATCGATGTGTCGGCGCCGATGATCACCGCCATGAGCCTGGATCTCAACGGCAATGCCATCACGGTGTCCAACGCATTGTACGATCGCATGCGGGCGACCGGCATCGATGAACTCGACACGCCGTTCGGTAGTGCCTGGGCCCTTAAGCAGGTGATTGACGAGAACCGTTTGGCGGGTGCCAAGCCCCTGGTGTTCGCCACGGTGTTTCCGTATTCGTCGCACAACTATCTGTTGCGATACTGGCTGGCTGCGGTGGGCATAGATCCGGATCAGGACCTGCAGCTCACGGTGGTACCGCCCCCGCAGATGGTGCACTACCTCGGGGCGGGTATGATCTCCGGCTTTTGTGTCGGCGAACCCTGGAATACGCAGGCGCTCAGCGCCGACCTTGGCCGTATCCTCACCACCAGTCACGACGTCTGGAACAACCACCCCGAGAAGGTATTCGGCGTCACCTGGGCCTGGGCCGCGGAGCATCCCAATACGCACATGGCCGTGCTGTCTGCCTTGCTCGAGGCAAGCGCGTGGGTCGACGATTCGACCAACCGTACCGAGACGGCGGAGCTGTTGAGTCAGGGCCGCTATGTCAATGCGCCCGCCAACCAGTTGGCGATGTCGCTGCACGGTATGCTGCAGCTAGGTGTGGCTGCAGCGCCGGCGGTCAAGCCGGAATTCAATGTCTTCCATCGCCACGCGGCGAACTTCCCGTGGCGATCGCATGCGCTCTGGTTCCTCACTCAAATGGTGCGCTGGGGTCAGATCACAGAGGCCGTCGATTTGCGCATCATCGCGGAGAAGGTTTATCGACCGGATATCTATCGCGAGGTGGCGCAACGACTGGGTCTGCCGACGGTGAGCGCAGACTACAAAGCGGAAGGCGCGCACCTGGAACCCTGGGTGCTGGGCAGTGGCGAATCGGCGCAGCGTCTGGGATCCGACGCCTTCTGCGATGGCCGGATCTTCTCGGCGGCGGACCTCCCCGCCTATCTGCAACAGTTCGAAATCAACAGGCAACAGGTGGCTCGGGAGGATTTCGCGCGCGCGAACGCCGCTTGGTCCGACCAGGAGCGGGAGTCGTGCATCACGGCGACCAAGCCCGAGGCACCCGTGGCGGGAGGTGCACGATGAAAGATCGTTTGATCCTGATCGGCAATGGTATGGCAGGTGTCCGTACCCTGGAGGAATTGCTCAAGCTGGATAAGGACCGTTTCGCTATTACGGTATTCGGCGCCGAACCGCATCCCAACTACAACCGGATCATGTTGTCGCCGGTACTGGCGTCGGAAAAGACCATCGATGACATCGTGCTCAACGATCGGGCCTGGTATGCAGAAAACGGCATCACGCTGAACTGCGGCGACCCGGTGGTGCAGATCGATCGCGTCAAATGCACGGTGACCACCGCGCACGGGGAGACTTTGGGCTATGATCGCCTGCTGCTGGCGACGGGCTCCAGCCCCTTCATCATTCCCGTACCGGGACACGACAAGCAGGGCGTGATCGGGTTTCGCGATATCGCGGACGTGAACACCATGTTGGCGGCGGCGCGGCGGTTCAAAAAGGCAGTGGTGATCGGCGGCGGACTGTTGGGCCTGGAGGCGGCCAACGGTCTGATGAAAAACGGTATGGAGGTGAGCGTCGTTCACCTGCTGGATACATTGATGGAACGGCAGCTGGACCCACCGGCCGCGGCGTTGCTAAAAGCCTCGCTCGAGGCACGCGGTATGCGCTTTATGATGAAGGCTCAGACCTCGGAGCTGTTGGGCGACGAACGGGTCACCGGGGTCAGGTTTGCCGACGGGACCGTGATCGATGCCGACCTGGTGGTAATGGCGGTGGGCATCCGCCCGAACATTATGCTGGCACAGGCCGCGGGGATACATTGTGAGCGCGGTATCGTGGTGAACGATACCCTGCAGACCTACGACCCCAAAGTCTACGCGGTCGGGGAGTGCGTGCAGCACCGCGGTATGTGTTACGGACTGGTGGCGCCGCTGTTCGACCAGGCGAAGGTCTGCGCCAACCACCTCGCACAATTGGGGATTGCCCGCTATGAGGGGTCGGTGACTTCCACCAAATTGAAGGTCACCGGTATCGACCTGTTCTCAGCGGGCGATTTCAACGAGGGCGAAGGCGACGAAACCCTGGTGTTGCAGGATCCGTCGCAAGGCATCTACAAGAAGCTGGTGATTCGCGACGACAAGATCAAGGGCGCGGTCATGTACGGCGACACCATGGACGGCACCTGGTACTTCCAGCTGTTGCGCGAGGGTACCGATATCTCGGCCTTCCGCAGTACCATTCTGTTCGGTCAGCACGACTTGGGTGACGCCGGGCACGGGGATAGCAAAGTCCTGTCGCTGCCGGACACCGCCGAGGTATGCGGCTGCAACGGCGTGTGCAAGGGCGAGATCACCGATGCGATCGTCAAGCGGGGCCTGTTCACGCTGGCGGATGTGCGCGCGCATACCAAGGCGTCGAGTTCCTGCGGCTCGTGTACCGGCCTGGTGGAAGCGCTGCTCGCCAGTACCGTGGGCGAGGGGTATGCGGCGGCACCGAGCAAGCAGCCATTATGTGCCTGCACCGATCACAGCCACGACGAAGTGATCACCGCGATCAAGGCGAACGCGTTGCAGACCATGGACAAGGTGCGCCACTTCATGGAATGGAAGACGCCCGACGGTTGTGCGGTTTGCCGTCCGGCATTGAACTACTATCTGCTGGTCAACTGGCCCGGTGAGTATCAGGACGATGCCCAGTCGCGCTTCATCAACGAACGCGCCCACGGCAATATCCAGAAGGACGGAACCTATTCGGTGGTGCCGCGAATGTTCGGTGGCCTGTGTACGCCGTCGGATCTACGCGCGATCGCCGATGCCTGCGACAAATACGATGTGCCGGAAATGAAGGTCACCGGTGGTCAGCGTATCGACCTGTTCGGCGTCAGGAAGGAAGACCTGCCGGCGATGTGGAAAGACCTGTCGGACGCCGGATTCGTCTCCGGCCATGCCTACGGCAAGGCGATGCGTACCGTCAAGACCTGCGCGGGCAAGACCTGGTGCCGCTTTGGTACCCAAAACTCGACCGGGCTGGGCGTCAAGCTGGAGGAACTCACCTGGGGCTCGTGGATGCCGCACAAGTTCAAGCTGGCGGTATCGGGTTGCCCGCGTAACTGCGCCGAGGCGACGATCAAGGACTTCGGCGTGGTCTGCGTCGACTCGGGGTACGAGTTGCACGTCGGCGGCAACGGCGGCATCAAGGTGCGCGTTACCGACTTGCTGACCAAGGTCGAGACCGAGGAGCAGGTTTTGGAATACTGCGGTGCCTTTATCCAACTGTATCGTGAAGAGGCGCATTATCTGGAACGCACGGCGCCCTGGGTCGAAAGGGTCGGACTCGGCCATATCAAACAACGGGTGTCAGAAGACGCGGCAAACCGCGCGGCGCTGTACGCGCGGTTTAAATACAGCCAGCGCTTTGCGCAGATCGACCCGTGGAAGGCGCGTGCCGAAGGCGCGCAGGCGCACGAATTCCAACCACTGAAAATCGCTTGACGATCGCGAGGAACCACGCATGATCAATTGGACGCAAATCGCCCGGATCGAGGACATTCCACGCCTAGGCGCGCGGGTATTGCAGACCGAAACCATGGATATCGCGCTGTTCCGCACGGCCGACGATCGGGTTTTTGCCCTGCGCGATCGTTGTCCGCACAAAGGCGGGCCGCTGTCGCAGGGAATTGTACATGGCGGAACCGTGACCTGTCCCTTGCACAACTGGAAGATTGATCTCGCCTCCGGCGAGGCGCAGGGGCCGGATGAAGGTTGTACCCATCGCTTTTCGGTGAAGGTGGAAGACGGCACGGTATTCCTCGCTATCAAAGCTGAGGAAGCAGCGGCGTAGGCCATGGGTGAGGTGCGCTGGCGCTTAACCTCCTGGAGCGGAGGTCGTAGCCGCTCGACAAAGCGAAGCAATGGAACCGCGGAATGATCGGTCCAAGGGACGTCGGACACCCCGGGTTTCCCTCCCGATGTTGGTGAGATTTGATCGCGTTGCTCTTAACGGCAAAACCAAATCAGATGTATAGCGAACTAACGACCAAGACAACCTGCCCCTACTGCGGCGTCGGCTGCGGGATTGAGGTTACCCGGCGTTCCGATGGCGACATCGTCGTGCGCGGCGACAAATCTCACCCCGCCAATTTCGGCCGCTTGTGTTCCAAGGGCGCGGCGCTGGGTGAGACCGTGGGTCTCGAGGGCCGGGTGCTCAGGCCCCGAGCGTACGGGCAGGAAGTAGCTTGGAGCAAGGCCCTGGATACGGTGGCGCAGCGGTTCGGTGCTGCGATCGCGGAACATGGTCCCGACGCCGTGGCCTTCTATGTCTCTGGTCAACTGCTGACCGAAGACTACTATGTCGCCAACAAGCTGATGAAGGGTTTTATCGGCTCGGGCAATATCGATACAAATTCCCGCCTTTGCATGTCTTCTTCGGTTGCCGGTCACCAGCGCGCCTTCGGCGCCGACACGGTTCCTGGAAACTACACGGATCTGGAACTGGCCGATCTGGTCGTATTGACCGGGTCCAACCTTGCCTGGTGCCACCCGGTACTCTATCAGCGGTTGTATCACGCCAAGCAGGCGCGCCCGGCCATGAAGGTGGTGGTGATCGACCCAAGACGCACCGCCACCTGCGATATCGCCGATTTGCACCTGCCGTTGGCGAGCGGAACCGATGCGGTGCTGTTCAATGGGCTGCTGGCGAGTTTGCACGCCCAGGGGGTTGTCGATCGGCGTTTCGTCGCGGCGCACACCCAAGGGATGGAGGCGGCGGTGCGCCATGCCCGCTGGTACGGACCGACCGCGGTGGCGGTGGCCGCGCATTGCGGTCTGGAGGTACAAGCGGTTGAAACCTTCTTTGACTGGTTCGCCAGGACCGAACAGACGGTCACCGTCTATTCGCAAGGAATCAATCAGTCGTCGAGCGGTACCGACAAGGTGAACGCGATAATCAACTGTCATCTGCTGAGCGGCCGCATCGGCCGGCCGGGGCTCGGTCCCTTTTCGGTCACGGGTCAACCCAACGCTATGGGCGGACGTGAAGTGGGGGCCCTGGCCAACCAACTGGCTGCACATATGGGTTTCGATAATTCGGCCCACCTTGATTGTTTACGCCGATTCTGGCGAACCGGTCGTTTGGCGCAACGCCCCGGGCTGAAGGCCGTTGACCTGTTTCATGCCGTCGAACAGGGTCGGGTCAAGGCCTTGTGGATCATGGCGACCAACCCGGCGGTTAGTCTGCCGGATGCCAATCAAGTGCGCCGGGCACTGACAAAGTGCGAGTTTCTGGTCGTCTCTGACTGCGTGACCGAAACCGACACGACGGGTCACGCACACCTGCTGCTGCCCGCGCAGGCCTGGGGCGAGAAAGCGGGTACGGTCACCAATTCCGAACGGGTGATCTCGCGGCAGCGACCGTTCATGGCCGCGCCGGGCGACGCCAGGCCGGACTGGTGGATCGTGAGCCAAGTGGCGCAGCGCATGGGCTACGAAGGCTTCGACTATGCGTCGCCGCACCAGGTATTCCGGGAGCACGCGGCTTTGTCGACGTTCGAGAACAACGGCGCACGTGCTTTCGATATCGGCGGGCTGGCCGAACTGACGCCCGCGGCCTATGAAGCCTTCACGCCGGTCAGCTGGCCCTTACCCGTCGGCAAGATCGCAGGTACAACGCGCCTGTTCGACAACGGGCGGTTCTATACGCCAAGCGGCCGCGCGCGGTTTGTTGCGATCACGCCGCGGCCGCCGGTGATCCCGGTCACGGCAGATTACCCCCTGATACTCAACACCGGCCGGGTACGCGATCATTGGCACACCATGACCCGTACCGGCAGGTCGCCGCGTCTGACCGGACATGTCACGGAGCCCTATATCGAACTGCATGTCGACGATGCGCAACGGCTGGGCCTGAACGACGCTGAATTGGCGCAGATCTCGAGTCGCTGGGGCGAGGCGATCTTGCGGGTGCGGATTGGCGACTCCCAACCGGTCGGCCAGGCGTTCGCCCCCATGCATTGGAACGATCAGTTCGCCAGCGCCGCACGGGTCGGCTGCCTGGTGAATCCTGAACTCGATCCTGAGTCAGGCCAGCCCGAATTCAAGCACACCCCGGTGCGCGTGACGCCGTACCGACCGGCATGGCATGGTTTCATTCTCACAGTCCGGGAGACGACTCCTCATCAGGCGACCTATTGGACGCGCACCCGACGCTACGGCTTGTGGCACTACGAAATAGCGGGCGAGGCGTCGCCGCAGGACTGGCCGAGCTGCGCGCGCGCCATGTTGCCCGCCGAGCACGCCGAACTGGCATGGAGCGAGTTGTTCGATTCCACGCAACACCAATATCGCGGCGCGGCGTTCGCCGAGCATCGTCTGGTCAGTTGCATTTTTATCGGGCCGGACTTCCGGCTGCCGGCGCGCGACTGGCTGATCGAGTTGTTCGCCGTTGACAGCCTGTCACGAGTCCAACGGTTGCGGGTACTGGCGGGGACCCCCGGGGTCGGGCAAGAGGACGCCGGACGTACCGTCTGTTCCTGCTTCAACGTGGGCCGCAATACTCTGTTGAAGGGTATTCGGGAGCAGGATTTAACGACGCCCGAACGCTTGGGCCAAGCGCTGCACGCGGGCACCAACTGCGGTTCTTGCGTCCCTGAACTCAAGGCGCTGATCACTGCCGCGGGGCGTGATCGTTAAGCTGTTTCGTGCAGCGTGAAGGATACTTTCAGACGCCGTATCCGGAACAGCCATCAGCCATCGGGTGTCAACTTCTCACAGCCCGAGCAGCGGATTGCGCGTCAAGGCCACTGCCACGATGTAGACAAAGGTGACTAGCGCACCCGCAAATGCGGCGACGCGGATGTTGAGTGTCGCGCCGTAACGCAAGGCAATGGCGCCAAGTACGACGTACACAACCAGCGCGACGATCTTCGCCACTAACCAGGGCGCGCCGACTGTCGCGAGCGCCAGGTTCATGGCCATCCAGATGCCGGTCACCAGCAACAGCGTGTCGACGACATGCGGCAGCGTGCGTACCCAGCGATGCCAGATCAGATCGGATCCGCGCAGCATCAACATGCCGCGCGCTACGAACCCCGCGATGGAAAGTGCGGCGCAAGACATGTGCAGCGTTTTCAGGTTTAGGTGGTCGATCAAGGTATGTTCTCGCGGCCAAGTATTGTTATCGAGTAGCAGCGACCCGGCGACGATTGTATCGAATGACACGTAACGAAGTGTTCAAATCACCCAATTGATTTAAAGGTTTGCCGGTATCTGCCAACAAAATGAACAATGACGGGTTGATGACGATCTTCGCATGATCTGCTAGACGCCCTGAAGACGTTTCCTAGGTTGCGCCTAACCGTCTGAATGGAGTGACGAAACGTGCATAGCAAGCGCAGGCTTTGTGAATCGGAAAGACTCGAACGCAAATATGGCACGCGTGATGCAAGTACGAGGCTGAGAACGCCAGAGAAACACCGAATCCATTGGTGAGTATGATGAGAAAAGCTTTAAGGATCGAGCAAACGCCTCCACCAAGTCTGATCGCGGACCGCGATCGTACGACGCGCGGCCTACTCAGCCAGCAACTGCTGCGCCAGCAAAACCGGGCTTATCGTAATACGGGTGGTGTCAGTCAGAACAATCGTCGATGCGGATTCGTACCCGCGTACTTTGACATGCGCACCGGCCGGTCGGTGGTGTCGTGTTTCGCCGACGGGCAGCCGGCCCCGGTGCACCTGCTCGACGGGTTGCCATCGGAGTGGGTCGAGGCGCGCGACGCCCAGGGTAATGTGACGAAGGCGCGTTCGGGCGTCGTGGCGGGGTTCCTGCGCAACGGCGTTTTCTTTACCCGCGAGGCTGCTGCCCAGGCCGTAAAAACCAGCTAATTCTCAAACCGCGGCTTCGGTCAGTCAAGCCGCTATCGGTGTTGGCCTCCAACCGTCGCCAAACACATCTCACCGACCCTTGTGCAATACGGCCTCTGCGTCACCGGCCCAGTCGGCATTCGGTGCCATGGACAGCGCCTCGCGCATCGCCTTGCCCGCATCCTGCTTGCGACCCATAGCGGCCAGAGCCAAACCTTTGTGGTAGCGAATCGAAGCGGCGTCAGGGGCCAGCCTGATGGCCCGCTCGAAGATCTCAAGCGCCGTTTCATGGCGGCCTTGCCGATACCGCACCCACCCCAAGGTATCGAGCACCCTGCCATTGCTGGCGGCCAGTTCGGCGGCACGCGTCGCATAGCGGATGGCGTCTTTGAATTGCTCCTGTTCGGCGAGCAGGTAGGCGACGTTGTTGAGCGTCAGCGCGTCGTCGGGTGTTGACGTCAGGATGGCTCGATAGACATCGATGGCCTGCTGGTTTCGTCCGGCCGCCTGCAGACGGGTGGCATATAAGAGCGCGTAATCCCGATTGAACCGATTCTGTTCGTACAACTGCCCGGCGGTATTGACCGACCCGGCGAAATCGCCGCTGCGCGCTTGCGCCAGGCTGAGGGATTGCAACACGGTCGGGTCGTTCGGCGCCAGTGTCAGGGCACGTTCAAACTCCCCGATCGCATCCGGATACCGGCGTAGTGCCGCCAGATAGCTGCCCAGCCTGAACCTGAGAAAAGCGCTGGAGGGGAATTTCTCAATGCCGTCGTTGAGAGCGCGTTCGCCGCCGCCCGCATCGCCGCGTGCCAGCCGCAGTTCGGACAGGCGGCTGTAGATTTCGGCATCCGCGTCGTCCGAGCGGACCAGGTCATAGAGCATGGCTTCGGCCTGCGCCGGCTTGCCATGTTTGACGTAGGCCACGGTCAGTAATTTGGCGATCAGGGTGCGGCTGGCCCCCAGGCTCTGCGCACGCTGGAATGCGCTGATTGCCTGGTCGTGCTGGCCCATACCCAGTAACACCTGGCCCCGTTCGGTATGCGCCGCGGGCCATTTGGGGTACTTGGCGAGGATCTGGTCTACGACCGCAAGGGCCCGGTCATAATCTGAATTTCCGCGCGCTGCCATGGACAAGCCGAGCAGGGCGGGGTGATAGTCGGGTTTGATCTCGAGCGCCCGTTCGAAGCGGCGCTGCGCTTGAACGTAGTCGCCCGTGCCCAGATAGGCGGTTCCCAGAACATGCTGAGCATCGGGCAATCTCACGCTCAGCGGCAGGCGGGGCGCGAGGGCGCGCAGGGCCTCGGCGTAGAGTCTTTGATTATTCAACAGGGTCGCGAGGTTCACCGCGACCCCCAGATAGCCGGGCTCGGCGCCTTGCAGGCCGCGCGTATAATGCCGGATGGCCTGGTCGGCATCGCCGGCCTGTTCGTACAGCATGCCGAGGCGTTGATGCGCGTACCGGTCAGCCGGGTTGATTTCAACGGCCGTGCGCAGCGCCTGTTTCGCCGCCGCGATATCGCCCTTTTGCAAGTGAACGATGCCGAGTTTCGACCAGGGTCCGCTCTGTCCGGATTCCACGCTGAGCGCAGTTTCGAATGCGGCCTGCGCGTCGTCGTAGCGCGCAGCGAGGAAGTGCGCCGTGCCGATGATTTCATAGGCCAGGCCCGCATCGGGTTGACTGGCCAGCAACGCCCGGGCCTCCTCGGCCAATGCCTTGAAATCGCCGCCGGCGATACGTTTCTGCAGATCGGCGAACGCGCGGGCGCCGCGGCGTCCCTCGGTGGCGATTTCGGGGCTGCCGGTGGCGGTCAATCCCTCGGTAGGCAGCGACGACCGATACTCCGGCGCGGTTTCCGACTCGTCGGATATCACGAATCGGTCGAATGGCATATCGCGCACCAGGGAAGTGGCCTGAGTCATCCACGGCGAGATCGATAACACGCCAATCGCGAAGGCGACGCGCGTGGCGCGTATCGTCCTGCGCGCCGAAGGGTGCGTTAGCTTGTCTTTGCGCATGCGTTATTCCCGGTCCCGCTCTCGCCGAATTGGTTCTATATGGTTACTGACCGAAGGCGTCGATACAAGCATAAAAAAAGCGGTCCGAAGACCGCTTTTCGTCAGGGTTGCAACCCGTTTCAGGCGGCACGCCGGCGACGCGCTGCCCCCATACCGACCAGACCCAGGCCCATCAGCAGGAGGGTAGCCGGTGCGGGAACGGCCGGTCCGCCGCCATCGCCCACCGTGATGGTGTCTGCTTCCGAAGCCACGATGCCGCCGTCGATCAGCGCGTGCGTGTCGAAGGCGTGTGTGCCTTCGGCCAGCCCGGTGAAGGTGACATCGAAGGTGAAGACCCTGGTCGAGGTCCGGTCGTAGTTGCCCTCGGCCGACGCGCCGTTACAGGCACCCACGTCGGCACCGGTGCAGACCACCGAGACATCGACGCCCGGCAGTCCCGCGCCGAGGTCGTCGACCGTGACGGCGTCGTATTCGGCGAATACGCCGGTCACGCTGTCGACGATGGCGGTGACGATAGTCGCCGGGTCGGAACTCGCGGTAAACATCGCACCGCCGGTGTCGATGGCCATCGGCGTGGGATCGATGCCGCCGAAGTCGTCGCGGGTCATGTTCGCGAAGTCGATGCCGATGAAGGTGGTGTTGTTGTCCAGCAGGGCTGCCGTGGTGTTGGCGAGCGTCGCCCCGTCGGATTCCTTGAAGGTCGCGTCGCCAAGGGCGATGACGAAGCGGTTGGACGCCGTTCGCCAAGCGGAGTTTTCCGCGGCATCCTTGGTGCCCGCAAATCCCTTTTCGGGAAAGTCGCCACCGCCACCGCCGAGACCGAGGCTGATATCGTTGATGTTCTGTATCTGCTGCGCAGGGTCGGTGGTCAACGGGCGGAATACGCCGTCGAATCCCAGACCGGAGCCTTCGCTGTAGTAGCCGGTTCCGGAAGCCACGTCGCCGAAGGCATTGAGGCCGTCCAGGATGTCTTCGGCGGCGGTCTGGGCCGCGTTGATGAAGGGGCCCATACTGCCCGAAGTGTCGAACAGAAACACCACGTCGAGGACACCGCTGGTGACGGTATCCACGGTCACGGTCTTGGTGATCGTGACGCTTTCGCCGACGGCCAGCGTGTCCGAGTAGCTCAGCGGATCGATCGAGTCAGCGCAGGCGGCTGAGCTACCCAGCAGTAAACCGATACCGAGCAACGGCGTTAGAATATATTTGTTAAACATGAAGCGCTCCCAGGCATTTAATAGTGTCTTACGACAACTTTAGTTATTGCTTCCACGCGCATTTTCTCCGGCACGGCGCGCGCTTTCCTCTGAAGATTCTCGTCCCTCAGACCTCAATAAGCATAAAACGCGCCAAAATAATAACTAATTGACTATGAAAGAGAAAAAATTTCGCCACCCGCTGTCAGCGAAGAATCTGTAAATTTGTTCGACACAGGGTATTCCCGCAATGTCGCTGTGTGATCGCTGCCGGGTACCGAGTGGGGCGAGAAGGCCGCTACCCGCTCGCTTGCATGCGCAGGTAGGTATCGACGGCCCGTTCCAGGGTGATCGCGCCGGACAGCACCGCCTGCCGGTAGGTTCGGTTCCAGTCGGCAATCATCATGCGCGCCGAACGCCATTCCTCGAAAATCAATCGCGCCAGCGGGCCGCCGCCATCCAGGAATCCGGATTCATCGAAATCCCGGGCGGTGCGCGCGCGATCGTAGGACAGTCTGGCAATCCGCGTCTGCCAGCGACCACGGCGAAACTCCAGCTGGACATAGCTCGCTCTGACGTCTCCGTCGAATGGCGCGCCCACCGATCCCGTATTGACCACCTGCAAATCGCCGAAGCGCCGTTGCAGCGGGCGGTGGGTATGGGCAGTGACAAACACGGCGATGTCCTCGGGCACCTTGCCCAGCAGATAGTCGTCGGCGCGCTCGGGCGTGACACCGTCGCGATTACCCGCGAGGGTACCGTGCGTTACGTGCACCCACGCCGTCCGTGTCGGCGCGGCGAACGTCAGGTGGTCGGGCCAGGCGTCGAACAGATGTTCCTGACCGTCGAGTTGACGTGCCGTCCAGTCGGTGAATGCCCTGAGTTGCGCATCGACCCGGGAGTCCGCCGGAGTGGCGCGACAGTGCAATACGTACTCCTCGTGGTTACCCCGCAACGGCAGCCACGTGTGTGCGCGGCGCAGGCGATCGAACAGCAGCAGGCAGGCCAGGCTGGAAGGGCCGCGATTCACCAGATCGCCGTTCATGATGACCAGCTCGGGCGACCACCGCTGGATGTCGTCGAGCACCGTTTCCATCGCCGGTAGATTGCCTTGAACATCGGAGAAAACGGCGACTTTCATCGCTTTGCCTCGCCTCAGGTCGGAACCGATCGGTCATTCTATCAAGGAGCGAGAATGCCGATGCGGTGAACGCCCAGTCAGGGCGGGACGGGCCGGGTTCAGGTGGCTTGTAATTACTGATCTGAGCTAATAAAGGAGTAAAAAGTGCTTATGCCTTAGACTGGCCGGGGATATCCTGTAACAATGCTAAAGTTTTAAACATATTGGGCTTAAGGATTGAAAAAATCAATAATACAACACGCTTGGGCTATCCCTCTCACACGATATCGCAAACGTCGGTCGCAGGCTTGCGAGATCTTCGATGGGGCGCCTGAGGTAACCGTTATATGAATGAGGAGAGTACTCATGCAAGTTAGTAATTATATGTCGAGTTCGCCCGTGACGATTCGCAACGACGCCGGCTACGGCGAGGCTTTCGAGATCATGCAGGCGCAGGATTTGCATCACCTGCCGGTCGTGGATGAGCACAACGCGGTGGTTGGCATACTGACCCGACGCGATCTGCAGCTGGCCGCGCAACACTTCCAGGATGCGCCCGTGGAGGTCTCGGACGTGATGCATTCGCCGGTGGTCAGCGTTGCTCCCGACACCTCCTTGTCGGCGGCGGCCAAGCAGATGATGGAACTGCGCATCGGCAGTTTGCCGGTCATGGACGAGAAGCAACAGGTCATCGGAATGCTGACCGAAACCGATTTGTTCCGCGCCTTGATCGATGTGCTGGACAGATAAGGGGAGCGTTGCCGATGTTCTGAAACGGTGACGCGGATTACCATTCGCGCCACCGTTCAGTCATTGATCTACAAGCGCTGCGACTGCAGCCATTCTTCCAGCATCAGCATGACCCAAACCATGACGCCGTAGTAATTGGCGTGTTCCTGGTCGTTGTGTTTCAGGATTTCGTCGACGTAGCCGGGTTTGATGATGTTGCGCTGTTTCAGTTCTTCCAGTTTCTGATGCGCGTGGGTCCGCAGCGCCGGATGATCGCGCAACCAGATACCGGTCGGCAGACCGAACCCGTGTTTCTTCTTGTTGATGATCGCCTCGGGGAGGACGTCTTGCAGCGCCTTCTTGAAGAAATGACGCAGTTTAAAGTTTTTGATCTTCAGGTGCGGCGGAACGCGCCCGGAAAATTCGACGAATGCTTCATCGAGCAGGGGGTATTGCACGTCCACGCCCGCCAGTTCACACATTTGCGAAACCTTGCGCAGGTCGTTATCCGCCAGGGTTATTTTCATGTCGAGATGCAGCATGCGATGCAACACCGATTCCGTATCGGCACGCTGGTAGACTTCGCGAATAATCTTGATCGGCTCATCCTGGTCGATCGCGGCCAGGAAATCCCCGCTGAAGATCTCGGCTAGCGGGGTGCGGTGCAGGAAATTGTAGGTTTCCATACGATCCGGCAGGGGGGTCTGGTAGCCGCGGATATAGTTGCGCATTTTACGCAACGGATAGATGCGCTCGACACCTGGCAGGCGGAAGGCCAAGGGTTCCAGCAGACCCTTGCGCAGAAACTGCGGTAGTTTGCCGTAGAGCTCGAAAATTAGCTGTTCGACGTAGCGTGAATTGCCGCCGAAAATTTCATCGCCGCCGTCACCGGCCAGCAGCGTCTTTACGCCGTTCTTCACCGCCAGTTCCGAACAAAACAGCGCCGGCACCGCGGAGGCATTGCCGAAGGGTTCATCATAGGCGGCGGCGATACGCGGTATGGCGCTCAGCACGTCTTCCGGCGTGACGTAGTAGCTGTAGGCGTCGAGCCCGAAGTGCCGTTCCGCGATCCGGGCGTATTCCATCTCGTCGTAACCCGCCTCGGCGAACCCGATGGAGAATGTCTTGGCGGGTTTTCCAGCGACTTTGGTCAACAGCCCCGAGACGGTTGAACTGTCGGTACCGCCGCTCAAAAAACTTCCGGTACGACCCGGTTCCCCGGCGTCGGCCGCACGGCGTACCGACGCTTCCAGAGTTGCGAGGAATTCCTCTTTCAGCGGCGCGTATGCGCCGTGATGGTCCTCGTACTGGATTGCCCAGTAAAACTCGGTTTCGACCTGGCCATTTTCATACCTTATGCATTGGCCGGGCAGGAGTTTTTGTTGGCCTTTAAAGATAACGCGGGGACTCGGGATGCAGTGGAAATACAGATAGTCGAATACGCCTTGCGGCTCTAGCGTCTTGCTCAGATGAGGATGCCCGGCCACGCTGTCGGCCCGGTTGGAGAACACCAGCCCCTGGTCGACTTCGGCATACACCAGCCGCTCCACGCCCAGGCGGTCTATGGCCAGTAAAGCGCAATCGCGCGCGACATCGATAACCGCCAGACAGAAAGGTCCGTGCAGGTCGGCCGGCAGGCGATTTGGTTGCTCGCGAAACAGCGCGGTAATCCCCGCCAAAACGGTATCCGGATCGTTGTTGCCGTTGAGACTGGGGCGGCCGATGAGCGCTACGCGAATGTCGCCGTCGCGAAAGATTCGGGCGCGCGGTCCGCCGGCGGTCACCGCCCCCCGCCGCTCGGGCGTCGTTACCTTTGCGTCGTGCCCGAACGCCTCGGTCATCCGATGCAGGGCGTCGACCGGGTCCAGTGGTTTCCGCCCGCCGATCCAACCACAAATTCCGCTCATACGCATAACTTCGGAGTTGCCAAATCGAGCGCGGAGGCTAACTGTCCGGGTTCGAGACTGTCAACCGGGTTTGCGATGGCGTCGGAGCGCGACGACGAACCCCCGCTTGCGTAGTCGAGACAGCGTGCCGTCGCGCGGTTCGGATCGAACGCACCTTGCGCCTGAATCAACCGGGTTAAGCTTGGTGCCAGCGCAGCACGGTGGCCGAAAGCGGCGGCAGGACCAGCTCAGCGGAGTAGGGACGACCCATCCAGGGCCTGGTTTCGGTGTAGATGCCTCCGCCATTGCCCATGTTGCTTCCCCAGTAGAGTTCGGAATCGGTGTTGATCGCCTCCTGCCAATGTCCCTCGGCCGGCAGTCCGATGCGATAGGATTCGCGCGGGACCGGGGTGAAGTTCAATACCACCACCGTATGGTGATGTCCGTCGGTACGCAAGTAACTGAGGACCGACTGACTGGCGTCGTGACAATCGATCCATTCGAACCCTTGGTTTTCGAACTCGCGTTGGTACAGCGCCGGGTCGTCGCGATACAGTCGGTTGAGGTCGCGGACCAGATCCAGAACGCCGTGGTGTGAGGCGTGTTCCAGCAAATGCCAATCGAGCTGCGCGCCCTGATCCCACTCGTTGCGTTGCGCAAACTCCGCCCCCATGAACAACAGTTTCTTACCCGGATAGGTCCATTGCATGGCGTACAGCAACCGCAGCGACGCAAACTGCTGCCAGTCGTCGCCGGGCATCTTGCTGATCATGGATCCTTTGCCGTGAACCATTTCATCGTGTGAAAACGGCAGCACGAAGTTTTCGGTGAACGCGTAGAGCAAGCCGAAGGTGAGCAACTCGTGATGGTAGTGCCGGTGGACCGGATCCTTCGACATGTAGGCGAGGATGTCGTGCATCCAGCCCATGTTCCATTTCATGCTGAATCCCAAGCCGCCCAGCCAGGTGGGACGCGATACCTGCGGCCACGCGGTGCTCTCCTCGGCGACCACGATGGCGCCCGGGAAACGTTCATGTACCACGGTGTTGAGATCCCGCAGAAAGGCGACGGCTTCCAGGTTCTCCCGTCCGCCGTGTTCGTTGGGTACCCAGTCGCCGGGTTCGCGCGAGTAGTCCAGGTACAGCATCGACGCGACCGCGTCGACCCTCAGCCCGTCGAGATGGAACTCTTCCAGCCAGAACAGCGCGCTGGCCAGTAGAAAATTGCGCACTTCGTTACGCCCGTAGTTGAAGATCAGCGTGCCCCAGTCGCGGTGTTCGCCGCGTCGCGGGTCCTCGTGTTCGTACAGCGGCGTGCCGTCGAATCGTGCCAGGGCGAAATGGTCGCGCGGGAAATGAGCCGGGACCCAGTCAAGCAGCACACCGATGCCGTTTTGATGCAGGTGGTCGACGAACCAGCGGAAGTCATCGGGCGTACCGAAGCGGCTGGTGGGCGCGAAGTAACCGGTCGTCTGATAACCCCAGGACGCGTCCAGCGGGTGCTCGGTAATCGGCAGAAGCTCGATATGGGTAAAACCGAGGTTATTGACGTAGGGCACCAGCCGTCGCGCCAGATCGCGATAGCCGACAAAATGACCGTCGTCGCGCATCCAGGAACCCAGGTGGAGTTCGTAGATCGACATCGGCTGGTGCTGCCAGTTGAAATCGCGCCGCGCGCTCAGCCAGCCGTTGTCGTCCCAAACGTAATCGGTCTCCGCCCGGACCAGGCACGCGGTCTCGGGGCGATTCTGCCAGCTTTGCGCGTAGGGATCGCCCTTGAGGAAGATGGCGCCGTGTCGATCGCGAATTTCGTATTTATAGAACGCGCCCGGACCGATATCCGGAATAAACAGCTCCCAGATACCCGCGCCGCCGCGGCTGCGCATGGCGTGGGTGCGCCCGTCCCAGGCGTTGAAGTCACCGGTCACGCTGACGCGGGCGGCGTTGGGTGCCCAAACGGCGAAGTTGACGCCGCGCACACCGTCGACGTCGCGTAAGTGCGAGCCGAGAAACTGATAGGCATGCCAGTGTCGGCCCTGGCCGAACAGATGCAAATCGAGATCGCCGATCTGCGGGCCGAAGCAATAGGGGTCATGCCGGGTGGTCGAACGGCCGTCGTGATCGGTCCAGCGCAACCGGTAGCGATGCGGGACGGCGTCTGCCGGACCCTGCCACTCGAACAGGTCTGTGCCGCTGATGCGCCGCATGGAGGTCGCCGCTTCGGCGATCTCGACTTCACGCGCTCCGGGGATCAATGCCCGGACGGTCGCGGTCTCGGCACGTTCGTGGCGGCCCAGTACGGCAAACGGGTCGTGATGACGGGCTTCGATAACGCGACGAAGGTCGTCGTTGAGCGGTATGTCTATGTTTTTTTTGACGGGAGACATTAACAACGTCACCTTATTGAATGTTGCATGTTGTACCATCCAGTTAACGGAACTTTAGAATCAGGATATGGGGATGGCGACCCACGTCCTGATCAGCATTCTCGCATGGGAGAACCCGGAACATGAGCCTTGACGATAATCCACGGTTTGTCAGTCGACTCACACGCGGCACGCTGGCCCTCATTCTGGCGGGTGGGCGCGGCTCGCGTCTAGAGCATCTCACGAAATGGCGCGCAAAACCTTCCATGCCGTTCGGCGGTAAGTTCCGCATTATCGACTTTCCGCTGTCCAACTGCATCAACTCGGGCATCCGCCGGATCGGTGTATTGACGCAATATAAAGCCCACTCGTTGATCCTGCACATTCAGCGCGGCTGGGGGTTCTTGCGCGGCGAGTTCGGTGAGTTTGTCGAACTGTTACCCGCCCAGCAGCGGATCGAAAGCCACTGGTACGCGGGGACGGCTGACGCCGTCTACCAAAATCTGGATATTCTGCGCAACCACCATCCGGATTATATTCTGATCCTGGCCGGCGACCACATCTACAAGATGGATTACGGCGCGATGGTCGCCTATCATGTCGAAAGTGGCGCCGACATGACGGTCGGTTGCCTCGAAGTGGATCTCAAACGCGCCAGGGAGTTCGGCGTGATGACCGCGGACGAAGAAGGCCGCATCGTAGAATTCGCGGAAAAGCCCAAGACGCCGCAGCCGGTTCCTGGAAACGACAAAATCGCACTTGCGTCGATGGGTATCTACGTGTTCAACCGCGCGTTTTTATTCGAGCAATTGATTCGCGATGCGGATACGCCGGGGTCGGCGCACGATTTCGGCAAGGACATCATCCCGCATGTCATCAAGAGCTATCGGGTCATGGCATATCGCTTCAGCGATCCGCTCACCGGTGAGCAGGCGTATTGGCGCGACGTTGGTACGGTGGACGCGTTCTGGGAAGCGAACCTGGAGCTGATCGGCGTGACTCCACCGCTCAATCTGTACGACGAGCTATGGCCGATCTGGACTTATCAGGAGCAGTTGCCGCCGGCCAAATTCGTGTTTGACGACGAGGATCGACGTGGCATGGCGGTCGATTCGATGGTCTCGGGCGGCTGTATCATCTCGGGGTCTACGGTGCGTCACTCGTGCGTGTTCTCCAATGTGCGCGTCAACTCGTTTTGTTACATCGAAAATTCCGTGATCTTGCCGAATGTTGAAATCGGCCGCGGCTGTACCATCAAGAAAGCGATCATCGACCACGGTTGCGAGATTCCCGAAGATATGGTGATCGGCGAGAACCGGAAGGACGATGAGGAACGTTTTTTCGTTTCCAAAGAAGGAGTGGTCCTGGTGACGCCTGACATGCTTGGTCAGGTCTTACACCATGTCCGATGAGTTGCGCCGCCTGCCTGTGGTGCTGTGCTGGCATATGCATCAACCGGACTACCGCGGTCCGGCCGACGGCGACTACCACCTGCCCTGGGTCTATCTGCACGGGACCAAGGACTACGTGGACATGGCCTATCGTCTGGAGGAGAACCCGGATGCGCGCGCCGTGGTCAATTTCACGCCCGTGTTGCTCGAGCAGATCGACGACTACGTCAAGCAGTTGGGCGCGTGGTTGTCCCACGGCAAACGGATACGCGACCCACTCCTGGCGGCGCTCGCCGGACCCGGCGTGCCGCTGGATATGCATGACCGGCGCGAACTCATCAAGGCCTGTCAGCGCGCTAACGAGACCCATCTGATCAACCGTTTTCCGGTGTTTCGTGAATTGACGGATCTCGGTTCGGGCTGTCTGGATCAACCGGACAACCTGCGCTACCTCAACGACCAGTTTCTGGTCGACCTGTTGATCTGGTACCACCTGGCCTGGGTGGGCGATTCGATTCGCGAGAACGATATCCGGGTCGTCGCCCTGGAAGAAAAGGCGCAGGGGTTTGACGATGAAGATCGCCGGCGTTTGATCGCCCTGATCCTCGATCAACTGCAAGGCATCGTGCCGCGCTACCGAAAGCTGGCCGAAGCACGGCGGATCGAGTTGTCTTTTACGCCCTACGCGCACCCGATCCTGCCGCTGTTGCTCGATTTGGAAAGCGCCAAGGATGCGATGCCGGATATCGCCATGCCCGAACTTCCGGCCTATCCCGGCGGCGAGGTGCGGGCGCGTTGGCATATTCGTCGGGGCCTGGAGGTGTTCGAATACTATTTCGGCTTCAAACCGACCGGTTGCTGGCCCGCCGAAGGCGGTGTGAGCGACCTGGCACTGAGTTTGCTCGAGGAAGAGGGCATCCAGTGGGCGGCTACCGGGCAGCAAGTCCTGCACAATAGTTGTACGGCCGCGTTTGGCCGCGATCTGCCGGAGCATTGGGCGCACCGTCCGTACCGGGTGAGAAAGGGCAAGCTGACCACGTTCTTTCGCGACGACGGCTTGTCCGACCTGATCGGATTCACCTATGCGGATTGGCATGCCGACGACGCGGTCAACAACCTGGTCGAGCATCTCGAGAATATCGCCAAGCAGGCGTCGCAGGATCCCGGCACGATTGTCTCGATCATTATGGATGGCGAAAATGCCTGGGAGTATTACCCGCGCAACGGGGCGTTTTTCCTCGCGTCGCTCTACAGCAAGTTGTCTGAACATCCAGGCTTGGAATTGACGACCTACGACGCGTTTTTGCGGCGGTCGCCAAAGAACATCGTGCGCCTGTCACACCTGGTCGCGGGTAGTTGGGTATACGGTACCTTTTCCACCTGGATTGGCGACAAAGACAAGAATCGTGCATGGGACATGCTCGGCGACGCGAAACGCTTTTTTGATGAAGCGGTGGAATCCGGAAAACTCAGCGACGGCGAACTGACGGCTGCGGAACAACAACTCGCCATATGTGAGGGTTCTGATTGGTTCTGGTGGTTCGGTGATTACAATCCCGGAGATACGGTCGCTGATTTCGAACACCTGTTTCGGAGCCAGCTGACCTATCTGTATCATCTGCTGAGCGTGGAACCGCCCGGGTACCTGGGCGCGGTCTTCGCGCATGGCAGTGGCGCTCCCTCGCGGGGAGGCGTGATGCGACAAAGCCTGCAGAGTGAGTGACGCACTCCGGCCCCATCGCTATCCCGCAACGGAGTACAACAACAGGGGAATTGATTTGACCTCGCGTGACAACGCGTGGCTGGCCAATCGTAAAGCTGGTCTGTTACTGCACATATCTTCATTGCCGGGCGCCGGACCCTGCGGAGACATGGGCCGCGAGGCCTATCGCTTCGTGGACTTTATGAGCGAGGCCGGTTTCGCGGTCTGGCAGATGCTCCCGGTCGGACCTACCGGCCCCGACGGTTCGCCATACCAATCGTCGTCGTCGCACGCGGGCAATCCCCGGTTCATCGCCCTCGAACCCCTGGCCGAGCGCGGCTGGATCGACCCGCGTGATGTCGGATGTGGCCGCGTCGACGATGTCGCCAAGCGGGAGTGCCTGCTTTGGGCGTACCAGGGGTTCAAGCGAGACGCAAACGAAGCCGACCGCGCGGCGTTTACACGATTCACCGAGTCGCATGCACAGTGGCTTGACGATTTTGCACTGTTTCAAGCGCTGCGCGACGAATGGCAGTGCGCTTGGATGGATTGGCCGAAAGCCTTGCGTGATCGACAACCACAAGCCATCGCGGAGGCGCGTGCACGCCTGTCGCAGCCGATGGACCAGATCAGATTCGAGCAGCATATTTTCTTCGAGCAGTGGCACGCGCTGCGCGCCTACGCGGAGGAACGAGGGGTCGAGTTGTTTGGCGATTTGCCAATTTTCGTATCCCAAGACAGTGCCGAGGTCTGGGCGCATCGCGAGTTCTTTCACCTCGATGAAAACGGCGTCCCAACGGTGGTGGCGGGCGTGCCGCCGGACTATTTTTCGGATACCGGCCAGCGTTGGGGCAATCCGCTGTATCGCTGGGATGTCTTGCACGCCGCGGGCTTCTCATTCTGGGTCGATCGCTTGTGCACCCAACTGGAGTTGTTTGACCTGATCCGCATCGACCACTTCCGTGGCTTCGAAGCCTATTGGGAAATACCGGCCAATGAACCCGATGCGGTCAATGGCCAATGGGTCAAAGGACCGGGTGATCTGCTGTTCAAACGGCTGCGCGAAGTCTTTGGCGATCTGCCCCTGGTCGCCGAGGATCTCGGCGTGATCACCGATGAGGTGCGGGCGTTGCGCGACGGGCAGGGTATGCCGGGGATGAAGATCCTGCAGTTCGCCTTTTCCGGCGGGCCGGACAACCCCTATCTGATCTTCAACCATCAGGAGAACGCGGTCGTTTACACCGGTACGCATGACAACGACACAACCTTGGGCTGGTACAAGGCACTAAACGACGATGAGCGCGCGGTGGTCGACGAATACCTCGGACATTCGCGTGATCCCATGCCGTGGCCGCTGATTCACTGGGCCATGCTGTCGACCGCGCGCCTGGCGGTGGTGCCGATGCAGGACTTGCTCGGACTAAATGGGGAGCACCGCATGAATCTGCCCGGTTCCGTCGAAGGCAATTGGACGTGGCGGTTTCGCTGGGAAGAACTCGTCGACGACCTGGCGGGACAACTGCGGCGCGTTATCTGGTACTCCGGCCGACTGCACCAATAACGGTCTGTCCGTCGCACCGGTTGACAGTTGCCGAGTCTCGGACCGGGGTCAGCGCCGCTTTCGGCAGCTGTGCCGAGCCTCGGATTCAACGCGTTTTTTGCGAACTTTTGACCGCTTTTTCAATCAGTTGGGTCACCCAATTTGAGAGGGTTCGGCCGTCCTCTTCTGCCAGCTTTTTTGCTTTTTTCTTCAAATCCGGGTCAATGCGGATATTGAGTATCTTCGATTTAGCCATGGTCGCCCTGATCGTGTTGACTTTGCGCTGACAACGTATATTGTACCTGTTACTGTGTGTATACAAAAGTAACACAAACGGACGGCACGCTTATTTTTTCTGGAGCAGGACGAAATATCGAACTTATGAACTTACAAACTGCAAGCAATGCATTGAAGTATCCGCCCGGGGTCGTCTGGCCGTTGGTACTCGTGGAAGTCGGCCTCATCGTCGGTGTTTCCCTCGTGTCCATGTTGGTTCGATAACACCGGCGACGCTCAAAAGCACCGCGCTGTCGTACCAACTTGATCCACTTTTGTAGCAGACGACCATTCCTATCGGGCGTCGTTCGAGCAGCGACGCGGCCTCGGTAGCCATCAACGCATTCCGCGCCCGCGCTTGGGGTCGTCCAGCAGAATCGGCAGGATGGTGTTGTCATCGACAGCCGCGCCTGAACACTGGATTTTGCTTCGGTACCCCAATGCCGCTGCGCGAAAGAAGTTCATGCATGCAGGGACAATCCACCGCCAAGCCGCCATGACCCATGCAGCAAGCCGGCTAATCGAACTTGTTCAGATACTCGATGAGCGAAACGATAACCAGCAGCAGTATCAGCATCAACACCAGTATGCCGACACCATATGCCATCGCGACTATGATTTCCGGACCCTTCTCCAAGTCTTCGATCAGCACCAGAGCCTGGTACAAGAGGCCCGCGAGCAGAAACGGCAGTAGTGTGATCAATACTTTGGTGACGGTGCGAAATTTCGAAGCGCCACGACGCGTCGTCCTCAACCAGAAGTTGGTACCTCTGGTGGCCATATTGCCTCCCGTCCGCGCAACGCGAACTGTTGGCCGTCGCTGGGGATCAACGCGGTGTCGTTTGATTGTGGGTCAGGGAGCGACGCGTTGCAACTTGAAGCGGATCTTTGCTGCCGACCACGGTCTTGGAACCAAACACCGCGACGGACGCCATTGGCCGCGGACGCGCCCATGCCCCCGCCGACGGCCTCCTCGAAGCCGGAGGTGTTCTTAACGCTCGCGTCCGGCATCGCGGGGACTGAAGAGCCAGGGCAGCAACATCGCGCAACACGCACACAGGCGGGTCGGTGTATACGGCGTATGTAGGCTCTTGCCTCCACCTCAACGAATGGAAACCGACTCGCCTGCTCGACGTCGGCGACGGGTGCGCCGACGCGCTTTTCCCCATAACGCGGAGGCTCTGGCCTACCATCACAGCGGTCGACGAAAAACTAACAATACTGACGGCTGCGAAACTGAGCGGCGCGGTGGGGTGGCGGTTCACCTGATCGCTTGAAACAACTGCCAAACAGATGTCTGGCGATCTATGAAGAGAATCACTAATAAAGCCTCATATTTCCAGTGCCTCCTGCCGGGTAAAGCTTTCAGTGACCCGCCGTGAGTACATAGATGTAGGCTCGGCTGCTACACCCGTGCAGCAAACGGTCACTTGAACCTTTACCCGACATGCGGCGTTACCAACGCATTTCTCGATAAGGATGCTCGATGAACGTGGGAAAAGGGCGTTTACGCTGACTATACTGTTTGCGGGACAACCGCCTCGACTTTTCCGCGAGGAAAACAATGCCGTGTTCGGCGTGCTCTTCCTGGGCCTCGTACGGCGGGGATTTATGCTGGACCTGGGCACGGTCTTCGCTTTCGCCGATGTCGCTATGGGTTTGTTGGTACAGGTCGGTCTCGCCGTGCTGGCGCTGTTGCTCAAAGTCGGTCTGCGGCTCATGAAGAAATATGACGTTCAGCTTAAAAGTGGACTGCAACCGATTCCGATCCGGCGAAGTTCGCCGATTTGAATAGCGATGAACAGGCGTGGTCGGAAGTGGTCGAGGACAGCCACGCGCGTACCTCAATAACCGGCCCCGCCACGGCTTTACAGGAGAAGACGACGGTGACGCATCAGGGCGGTTATCCACAGCGTCGCCGCATCGGTATCATCACGTGCTTCGGCTGGTGGACGTGGCCGCTTTGCCGGCCCATGCGCGCGTCGTCGAATACGTGAGCCAACCATGAAAAAACGTATCTGTATTCTCTACACCGGGGGAACCATCGGCATGCGCCGCACGGCCGACGGCTATGTCCCCGAGGCAGGGTTTAGCGCGTTGTTGGCGGAAATGCTGCCGGTACACCCGCTGGGGGACATGCCCGAGTTGAGGGTGCACGAGTACGAGCAATTGATCGACAGCGCCAACATCACGCCGCATGACTGGTATCGGATGGCACTAGATATCGAGGAAAGGTACGCCGAGTTTGACGGCTTCGTGGTCTTACACGGCACCGACACCATGGCGTACACCGCGTCGGCCCTGTCTTTCGTGTTCCGCGGCCTAGACAAGCCGATCATCGTCACCGGCTCCCAAATCCCGTTGCGCGAGATGCGCAATGACGCTCGCAACAACGTGATCACGGCCTTGATCCTGGCCGCCGACTACCCGCTCCCGGAAGTCTGTTTGTATTTCAACGGTCGGTTGGTACGAGGTAACCGGGCGACCAAGGTAAAAGCCGAAGGTTTAGAGGCCTTCGACTCGCCCAACTACCCCCTGCTTGGCAAAGTGGGCATCGATATCGACATCCAATCGAGCGCCGTATTTGCCGGCACTGGGCCGCAGGCGTTTCGTGTACCGGCGCCGTCCGCCGCGCCGCGGCTGGCGGTGTTGCGGTTGTTTCCGGGTATCGACGTCGACTGGTTGGCGAAGCTGTTGGAACCGCCGTTGCAAGGACTGATTTTGCAGTCCTATGGCGTCGGCAACGCCCCGACTCAATACCACGGATTCGTCGAAGCGCTGGCGCGGGCGTCCGAACGCGCCGCAGTAATCGTCAACCTGTCGCAATGTCTGGAGGGCCGGGTCGATCAGAACAAGTACGCCGCCGGTTCCGCCTTGAACAAGGCCGGGGTTCTGAGCGGCTACGATATGACCGTGGAAGCCGCGTACACCAAGCTGCACCATCTGCTTGCCCTGGGCCTGCCGGCGCCGGAAGTGCGTACTTTGATGCAGACCGATCTCTGCGGCGAATGCAGCGTACCCAAGCGCCTGGCCTGAGTCCGGTTGACTGCCGGTAATCCTCAATCTGTTGGCGAATCTTAATGATGTCGACCGAAACTGATTCCAGTAGAGCGCTACAGCCGCCGAGTTCCGTAGAGAGTTCGATTTGCGCGGCGAGCGCGACATATCGCCGATATCCGGATCTCGCATTTTCCGAATTTTTTCAGTGCGTTGGCCATGGAAAAAACCGCCGCGCTGGCGAACCGCAAGTGCGGCTCTCTGGATGCGGATATCGCCGGGGCGATCGCGCAAGCCTGCGACGATATCATCGCCGGCCACTATCGCGACCGATTTACAAAGAAATGCGTTAGTAAAGCCTCATGCCGAGCGCAGGTTCAAGTGATGGTTTGCTGCAGGGAAGCAGCAGCCGAGCCTACAGGGACGTATTCACGGCGGGTCACTGAAAGCTTTACCCGGCAGGAGGCGCTGGAAAGGTCAGGCTCTATTAGTGATTCTCTTGATAAGCGCCGTTCGTCCTAGATCAAGGTGTTATCGGTTTAGAATAAAGGCGCGCCCACAAGGCTGACCGCAGCGTCTTGCCTTGCAGCGCTATGAACCGTCTTCGGGAGAGGCCAGGCCGCTAACGCTTTCGTTCGATCCGACAGTTGTGTCCACCTGCGTCCGTTTATATACCCGTGATGGCTAAGTCGGCTGAACGGTGCGTGGAGCACCTTGCCACGAAAACCCAGCCGATCCGCAAATGCGTGCGCGTTCACAAGGGGCGCCGCAATTTTCGTATCCCCCAGCGTCTTGGCAAGGATCTGCTCCGAGCAGCGGAGTCGAGTCTTGGAATGGGGCCGTCTCGCCTCAAGTCAAGTGCCGCCCGGTCGACAGACGGCACTTGCCCTATGGGTCAGTTTTTATCCCACGCACTTTTATCGATATCCAGATCTGGAAACTTGGCCGGATCGAACACCGGCTGCTCGACGCCCTGCTTCAACTGCTCCCTGAAATCATTCAACACCCGCAAGCCGACCGGGAATAGCATGGCGACGGCCAGCAGGTTGACGATGGCCAGAACGCCCATCATGGGATCGGAAAAGAAGAACACCGAAGTGGCGCCCGGCGCCGACGCTCCGAGAAACACCAGGCATACCACCGAAATACGTAAAATGTGGCGAGATAGTGCGCTCTCGGTAAAGACGGTAAGAGCGTTCTCTCCCAGGTAATAGTTGTAGATGACAGAGCTGAAGGCGAACAGCAGAATCGCCACCGTCAGGAAGTACTGACTCCACGCGCCAACGTGCGACACCAGGGATTGCTGTGTCAAAACGACGCCGTCGACGCCTTCCGCGCCGGGCACGTAGACATCGCCCAACAAGATCATGAACGCCGTGCACGAGCAGATGATCATCGTGTCGATGAACACCGAAAGCGATTGCACGATTCCTTGGCTCATCGGGTGGCGAACGTAAGCCACCGCGGCCACGTTGGGCGCGCTACCGAGACCCGCTTCGTTGGAAAACAGACCGCGACGAACGCCATTGGCCACCGCCGCGCCCATGCCTCCACCGACGGCCTCTTCGAAGCCGAATGCGTTTTTGACGATCACGGCCAGCATGGCGGGGACTTCTCCGATGTTGATCAATATGACGATCAGTGCCATGCCGATGTACAAGAAAGCCATGATGGGGACCACGACATCCGCAACATGGGCAATCCGCTTGATGCCGCCGTAGACGACGAATCCGGTCAGCACCGCGAGGCCCAGCCCGGTCCAGACTCTGTCTATACCAAAGCTGTCCTGTGCCGCACCCGCCACCGTGTTTCCCTGGAAGGCGTTGAAGCCGAGGGCAAATGCCGCAATCAGGCAGACCGCGTATATTATCGCCAGCCAATTAAAATGCTGCCCCAAGCCGTGCAGAATATACTGGGCCGGGCCGCCTCGATACGTGCCATTTTCGTCCGATCGCTTGAAGATCTGGGCCAGTGTGCATTCGAAGAGGCTGGTCGCCATACCGATCAGCGCGATCATCCACATCCAGAACACCGCGCCTGGGCCACCGAGTGTGATGGCCACCGCCACACCGGCGATGTTGCCACCGCCCACACGGCCTCCCACGCTGACCAGCAGCGCCTCTCTCGAGCTCACGTGGCCGTCGGCCGCCGGCTGCCCCCCAGGAAAAAGCACGCGGAACATGCGCCCGAAGAACCGGAACTGAACGAGCCCCGATGACAAAGTAAAGAACACGCCAAGTACAACCAGGAATGGGATAAGAGCCCATCCCCAGGTTGCGTCCCCGACATAGCTGAAAATGCCCTCTAAAAATTCCATTCGCTTCGCCCCAATCTTGTTGGCTCGGATTCGGTCCCAAACGCTTGGTTGGTAACAACAGGCGCGCTTCGTTTACCCCGAGGCTCCGTTGCAGCCAAGGGATCGATCGGCGCTACCTACAAACATCCTACGTCCATGGATCTCTCGTGCGCCGTGAAACAAACGGCGACAAAAGTGGTGCCGCTCTGAGTATAGACCTAAAATCCAATGTGCTAGCTGACGGCAGAACTTGGTGATATCGCGTTCATTTAGCCGATAGCAGATAGTTGTGAGGCATTATGGGAGGGACCTGGCGCTTTGCGCACGGTAAACCTCACAACCCGTTCATCAACGCCGGCGTAATCGTCGCGACGGATATTCTCCTGGCGGGACATGGACCGCGCGAGGGGATTGGCGGGATCCTCCGTTTCGTCCGCGACGACGATGACATCCGAAGCGACCCGTAATCTTAAGATGCACCTTCACTGCCAATACCGTCGATGATATGCCGGATCAATGGGTGGTATACGTATCGGGCGCGATGTCAAAGATCATGAGCACCGAATTGTAATTCCGCATGCTGAGATTGACCACCCGCTCGAAATCCTTGCTGGAGGGACACTCTGGCATCGGCTCTTCTGGATCGCTGCCGCATGGTTGGGAACAAAGGCCGACCATCGTTGAGCGCCACGCGGTTGTCCCTGCGGGCGTTTGCGCATGTACTTTCGTAGCGTACGCGGTGAGACGCGAAGCTCGAGCTCAACAAGCAGTTCATCGGCGATGCGCTCCTCTCGCCAACTTGGATTGTCTCGCGCCATCGCTTGGGTGAGCGCGCGCATTTGTGGCGGTATCGGTGGTCGGCCTGGCCGCGACTTCCATCGTCAGAACAGTCGTAAACCGGCACGATGCCATCCGATATAGGTCTTTGGCGCGTCATTCACCAGGGCGTTTTTCCATGCGAGACCGAGTGACAGCAGCACCACGATCAATCGTGATACGTTGTCGAAGCGTCGCGGTCTGGCTTGACGTTCTCGATAAATTGCGGTTTTTTCGGAGGCATAGATTTTCGGCAGCCAAGTCAGTACGGGATCGTGTCTATGAGGCAACGAAATGCACGCCGTGGGTGAAGAGTGTAAGAGCGAGAGCGGAAAGCTCGCCTAACGCATTGAAGACCCGTGCAATAATGTCCATGACGTCAGCATACACCGACCGATTGATTTTCGGCTAATCCACGTTCTCCAATCAGCAAAACGGTGCAGTTGGGCAATACATGCGAAGCACAACCAGATTCTGGCGGCTGGTCAACGCCGCCGCCGCGGGGTCCTCGACGATTGCTTGGCAAGGCACCGCAAAACCCGGCGGGTACGCGAGCGCAAGGTCGACTGCGTCGCCATCGACTTGGTCGTGACGATCGCCACCTTGCCCGGCGTGGGATTCTGGTGGTTTCAGCGCGCGGCTTCTTCGAAATCCTGGGTTGACACTTGTCAATCTCGCTAAGTCGCGTTGTTCCGAATACGGCCCGCGCCGCGGAATGCCGGTCCCGAGCGGAAGCCCGTCGGGCCTCAGTCGCCGCCCTTGGTGATTTCTTCGACCTCATCGTCGGGGTGATCGGCCGACATTTTGTCTTTCACCCGCTTGGCAAAGAAGATCGGCAGGACGAAGCCGGCGATCGCAATTGCCCAGATAGCAATGGCCAGCGGACTGCCGACCAGGATCGACCAGTCGCCGTCGGAGATTTGCAACGCTCGGCGCAGGTTCACTTCCATCTCGTTGCCGAGCAGGATGCCGAGGATGACCGGCACCAGCGGCACGTCGAGCTTGCGCAGCACCCAACCCAAAACTCCGAAACCGACCATCATCATCACGTCGACGGTCGAGCCCGTAAGGCCGTAAATGCCGACGAACGAGATCATTGCCACCACCGGCATCAGGATCCGCGTCGGCACCATCAGCACGCGGGTGAACAAGCCGATCATCGGGATATTCAGCGCCAGCAACATGAAGTTTGCGATGAACAGCGCCGCGATCAGGCCCCAGACGATGTCGGGGTTGTTGGTGAACAGCAACGGACCCGGGGTAATGTTGAGCTGCAACAGCACCGCCAGCAGCACCGCCGTGGTGCCCGAGCCCGGCACGCCCAGTGACAGCATCGGCACCAGCGCGCCACCGGACGCCGCGTTGTTGCCGACTTCCGGCGCAATAACGCCGCGCGGATCACCCTTGCCGAAGGTCTTGCCCTCGCGGTCGACGGTGTTTTTTTCCACCGAATAGGCCAGGAAGGATCCCAACGACGCCCCGGCACCCGGCAGCACACCGGAAAGGAAGCCGATGATGGTCGATCGTACCATGGTGCCAACGCTGCGCTTCAGAATACCGAAATCAGGCAGCAGCCGGCCGATCTTCACCTTGCCCTTGACCGAGGAACCGCCCTTGTGATGCTCGATAAAGATGAGGACTTCGCTCAAGGCGAACAGGCCGACGATGGCAATCAGGAAATCGATGCCGTCGTACAGGTGCACTTCGCCAAAGGTGAAGCGTTCCACCCCGGTCTGAGAGTCGCTGCCGATCATCGCGATGCCAAGGCCCAGCGCGGCGGCCCACGCGGATTTCGCCTGGTTGCTGGCCGTGATGCCACCCATGGTTGCGAAGGCCATCGTGAACAGCGCGAAATACTCCGCGGGGCCGAACAGCAGCGCGATCTTGACCAGCTGTGGCGCTAGAAATACCAGGCCCCAGGTGGCAAAGAAGGCGCCGACGAACGAGGCGACGCCGGACAGCGCCAATGCCTCTCCGGCCTTGCCCTGTTGAGCCATCGGATAACCGTCGAGACAGGTCATCATGGCCGGTTCGTCGCCGGGAATATTGAGCAGGATCGAACTGATCCGCCCGCCATACATCGCGCCGTAATAGACGCTGGTCAGCAGGATCAGAGAAGCTGTCGGTCCGAGGCCCATGGTGAAGGCGATCGGGATCAGAATGGCCACGCCGTTGGCCGGGCCGAGGCCCGGCAGGGCCCCCATCAGTGTACCGAGAAAGCAGCCCAGCAGCGCCAGTAGCAGGTGCTCAGCGGTGAAGGCGATGGCAAAGCCGTCCGCGAGAGATGAAAAAACGTCCATTGGTCCTGCCTTCTAAATACCCAGCGGTCCCTTGGCCAGCGACAGGCCAAGAATCAGATGAAACACCGCATAGATGCCCGCCGAAGTCGTGACCCCGATGATCAGGGAACTGAGCGGCTTCGAACCCAATCGCCAGGTCAAATAGGCGGTGGCGAAGACGGTCGAGATCACGAACCCGACCTCCGACAAAACCCAGGCATACAGGAACATCACTGCCGCGGCGAAGAAGATCTCGACCAGGTCCTCCGGGATCGGCCAGTGCGGATCCGGATCCGGACGCAGCAGGAAATAAAACGAAGTGATCGCAAGTACTGCCCCGACGATGTATGGGAAGGTCCGGGGCCCGACGACGTCCGTCATGAAACTGTCGGGAATCACGGAAGCGGCCCAGAAATAGAAGGCGGCAAGCGCCAGTCCGACCACGCCAAATACTCGGTCGCTCATTTCATTGCTCCTCCCCCGATTTGTTCGTGCTTTCGAGGCTGGCCCCGAACCTCGGGGCAGCCACCGTTGCTACGCTAGTTTCACTTGAGGATGCCGATTTCCCTGGAGAGTTCGGCGATCTCCTTGATGCTGCCCCTGACGAACTTTTCCATATCATCGCCAAAGTTATTGAAGGGTTCGATCGCCTTGGCCTCCAGGTCTTTCTGGAAGGCTTCGGATTCGGTCATCTTCATTATCGCGTTCTGCCAGAACTCCTTGGCTTCTGCCGAAGCGCCGGCCGGCATGTACAGACCACGCCAGTTGGCACCAATCACGTCATAGCCCTGTTCCTTCGCCGTCGGAATGTCGGGGTAAGCCTTCATGCGCTCTGGTGCCAGGACCGCGAGAATCCGAATGTCGCCAGACTCGTAGAAGCCGCGGAATTCCGAAAAGTCGCCGGATACTACGTCGACCGCACCCGAGAGCAGGCCGGTAATCGCCTCACCACCGCCGGAGTAGGCGACGTACTTGAGCTTGCGCACGTTCGTCAGTCCCGCGGCCCGGGCCACAAGCATCGGCTTGATGTGATCAAAACCGCCGACCGACGAACCGCCTGCGATGCCGACCGAACGCGGATTGACCACGATCGCGTCCAGCAACTGCTTGAGATCCTCGTATTGGGAGTCCTTCGCGACGGCGAGAACCCCGTACTCGGCGCCGAAGGTGGCTAGCCAGTGTACGGAGTCCGAAGTCGCGCCCTTGTAGATGCCCTGTGCCAGACGCGCGGCGGTACTCGTCGAAGCGGCAACGATCACATCGTTGTCGTCGTTGCGCTCCTTGGTGACATGCGCGAAGGCCACGCCACCACCACCGCCGGACATGTTGCTGACCTGCATCGCACCGGGGATCAGCTTCAGATTGAACAGGTTCTTGGCAGTGGTGCGGCATATAAAGTCCCAACCGCCGCCTGGGTTTGCAGGCGCGATGCATTCCGGGTTCTCTGGTTCAAAAGCCGAGGCTGTGGTGGAAAAAACACCAAGTACCGAGATGGCAGCAATGGCACCGGCACGGACGATTCTCATGTTCATGGAATCTCTCCTCCTCATTGAATTATCGTTGGATCGTTGTCATTGTAGCCGGCGAATCGCAAGCTGCCAGCAAGATCGGCATGACATGTTTTCAATATTCGTACCCAGATTTCTTACACTGGACCGGCTTCTTAACGTCATCTACATGCTGGGCAGCTAGTTGACATTCCGTTCCGTAAATGGGTCTGAACTTAACCACAGTGCCGTTAACTTCAGCGCAAAGTCATCGGCTCCGCTTGTACTGGGGCTGGAAGCCGGGCACATGGATCTTCTTCAAATCCCGCGGGTATGATCGGCCAGGCCGCACCGCCTCGACACGCTGGGCGATCCTTTGTAGCGGAATGTCGTCGACGATGACCCCGCAGGTCGCGACCCTTGCTGATCAGGATATCCAGGAAGTGCTGCCTACTACAGCCAGCAAGCGCCATGTGCCGATCCGAGGCCGCCGACGGAATGATTTTTGGCACGCCGCATGGAGTTAGTCGGGATCATGCCGTTGCCGATTGATTACCAAGACGTCGGAAATCATCCATGCCACAGAGACAACAACACGCGATCAAAGAATCGCTCAATTTCGGTATGCATCGTTTTCTTGGTCCGCCTGGAAGTGACGGTGGGCGGCGGTATCATCTCTGCCATGTTCACGGGTAACAAGGTCACCGAAAAAAAATGCCGGTGGATCCTTGGCGGATCGTTTTCTGGCTCCGACACCGACGAGACTGCACCGCATGGCCAATCGATCCGGCCTTCAGCCGTAACCACCGGCTTTGGCCGCTGGCGTGCGCATCAAACCGCGTCAATGAAGACGACGTTGTTTTCGTGCGGCTGGCAGGTTCAGTCGAACCCGCAGTCCCCCCAATGGAGAAGCATCAAGCGCGACCGACCCGTCGTATAGCTGTGCCAGATCGCTGACAATCGCCAGTCCCAGGCCGCTGCCTGGCACGCGTTCATCTGCCCGCACACCCCGCACCAGGACGGCCTGACGCCGCTCTGCCGCCAACCCAGGACCATCATCATCTATCAATACGGTGAGCCGTTCACCCTCGGACCGGAACGAGATATCGACACGGCTCGTCGCCCACTTCCAGGCGTTTTCCAACGAATTGCCGAGCATCTCCTGCAGATCCTGCTGTTCACCCCGAAATACCGGGCCGGGCGTGGCGTCGGAGATCGTGGCTAACAACTGTTTGTCGCCATACAGGCGACCCATCACACGGATCAGTGACTCAAGCAGCGGCTTAACAGCGCAGTGCACGCCGGGAATGCGCGCAGCGGCAGCGGCACGCGCCCGCGCCAAGTGGTAGTCCACCTGGCCCTGTGCCACGGCTACCTGCTCTGCCACCAGCTGCGGTAGCTGCGGGTCAGGGCGTGAAGCAGCGTTCGCCAGTATCGTCAGCGGTGTCTTCACCGCATGCGCGAGATTTCCTGCCTGGGTGCGTGCATGGGTCACGATGCGGGCATTGTGTGTCAATACTTGGTTGAAGTCGTCGACCAGTGGCTGGATTTCCAGTGGGAAACGCCCTACGATGCTCGGCGCACTACCTTCCTGAACTTCCGTGAGCGCCCTGCGTAGGTGGCCGAGGGGTCGCAAACCGATCAGCACCTGCACGATCACGGCGAGGATCAGCCCGAAACCGAGCATCATCAACGACCATGCAAGCAGGCCATTGAATCGCTCTACCGGTTCGGTGATCAGGCGTGCGTCGGCTGCAACTATCAGACGCAGCGGCTGTGCCGGTTGCTCTGCCGGATACACCCTCCGTTCGATCATCTCCAGTGGCAGATCGCGGGGACCTACCACCTGATGCTCGTGGATCTCGCCATCGGCGACTGTGTCTTCCGGGACTTTGAGCACATGGTCCCACAAGGATCGCGAACGAAGCACCCCGTGTTCAGCAAGAACCCGTGGACCGTCCAGTCGATCGATTTGCCAATACAGGCCGGAATTGGGGCGGCGAAGGCGTGGGTCACTCAGTGGCGCGGCGAGGTAGGCCTTTCCGGTCTGGTCTATTGCGAGATTGGCGGTGAGTTGTTCGAGATGACTGTCCAGTCCGACACGGAACTGTTCTGCCACGTGTTGATGAAACAGGTTGGCAAGGCTCCAGCCGGCGATGGTGAGGGTTGCAATGATCCAGACCAGGGTTCCCGCCAGCAGGCGGAAACGCAATGAGCGGCCAGGAATACCGGGCCGCTTCATTCGGGACACACCAGGCGGTAACCGAGACCGCGGATGGTCTTGATCAATCCGGCCGGCAGTTTCTTGCGCAGGCGGGCGACAAAGACCTCGATGGTGTTCGAATCACGGTCAAACTCCTGGGAGTAGATGTGATCGATCAAGTCACTCCGAGAGACAACCTCACCCTGGTGATGCATCAGGTAGGCGAGGACGCGGAATTCGTGACTGGTCAGTGCCAATGTGCAGCCACCCGCGGTGACTCGCCCACTTCGGGTATCCAGTACCACTGGCCCACAGCCGATCTCGGCACTGGCGTGGCCGGCTGCGCGCCGGATCAGCGCACGCACGCGCGCCAGCAGTTCCTCCATGTGGAAAGGTTTGACGAGGTAATCGTCCCCACCGGCATCGATTCCATCGACCTTTTCGTGCCAGGCGTTGCGCGCAGTGAGGATCAGTACCGGCATGTTGCGCCCGGCCGATCGCCATTTCTTGAGCACGGCGATGCCATCCATCTGCGGCAGGCCGAGATCGAGCACCACGGCGTCAAAGGCCTCGACGTCACCGAGATAATGGGCATCGATGCCATTCGATGCCGACTCGACCACGTACCCGGCGAGCACGAGTTCATCTGCCAGCTGTTTGGCCAGCACAAGGTCATCTTCAACCACCAAAACCCGCATCAACGCTGACCTTCGGGCTGTGGAGCGGGTGCGATATCACGCCCCTTGACCCCGAGCAGCCGGCCGTCACTAGCATCAATTTTTATCTTGATGAGTACACCGTTAATACGCACCAGTTTGATCTCATAGACCCAGAGACCGTCGTCATGATCGAGTTCCACCTCGAGAATCTGTCCCGGGTAATAGCGTTCCAGCCGGTCAATGATCGTACGCAGCGGCAGTATTTCACCCGATTCCAACGCCTTACGGGCGCGATCATGATCGCTGTCCGCCAGCGGCCGAGGTGGTAACCCGAGCAACAAGAACGTCGTCATCAACAGCGCAGTCAATCGAACGCCTGGTGTCATGCCGGTTGCCTCAAAGTAAGTGGTCCATCAAGGTGCGATGCTGTTTCCAATACGGGACATTGCCTTCGCCCCGGACGCCCTGACGTCTGTCCCTGGGAGGCATCACGTACGCATCGACCCATCGCTACCTCGCGCACGGTGGTATTCCATTGGCATTATGGCCGCTCATTCCTGAACGGCAGATTAACAACGCCTTCAGGGCTCGTTCAGAGGGGTTGTTGCAGACTGCGTCCACGGTGGTTGCATTGACCACTGCCACAACCGAACTGGAGAGAAATATCATGAAGACCTCACATGCCGCCTTCGCCATCGTTCTGACTGCCGCCACCCTGGGGGGGCTGGCGATCGCTGGTTCCACAGAAGACTTTAGCCCCCTGAACGTCGCGCAGGCCGACCAGTGGCTGGAGATCCCCGCGATCTATGAAAAGGTAACCGCCGCCGGCTACACCGCCATCAATGATATCGAGCGCGAGCGCAACGGTTACGAGGTCGAGGCTACCAGCCCAACCGGGGAGCGGGTCGAACTCCTTGTCGATCCGATCACGGGTGCAGTGCTCGATTCGCGCGCAGACTAGGCGCTGAGCCTGGCAACTTGAGATGCCCCTGCAGCTCCTGACCGAGAACGACGGGGGTGTCTCTCTGAAGGTACCCGTTGACAAAAGGCACCTCCATTGCCAACTGCTGAGACCGATCATGAAGACCATACTCGCCAGCTTTCTCGCCATTATCGCGCTCGCCTGGGGCTGGGAGGTCCTCTCGCCCGATCACCTCTCTGCCGGATCATTGCCATGGGCACTGCGTCAGAACGCGCTTTACCTGTCTGGCCTGTGGTCCATTTCGCTGATGTCGCTGGCGATGGTGCTGGCGACGCGCCCCGCGTGGCTGGAGAGACCACTGGGCGGGATGGACCGCATCTTCAGGCTGCACAAATGGAGCGGCATCCTGGCCGGCAGTTTCGCCGTCCTGCACTGGCTGGTGGAGATGTCGGACGACCTGCTAAAGGCGACGGTCGGTCGTGGCGGGCGCATCCGAAAGGACGACTTCTCGGCATTCGCCGAACCCGTACAAGACCTTGCCGAGGATCTGGGCGAATGGGCCTTCTATGTGCTCCTCGCGCTGCTCGCCTTTACGCTGTGGAAGCGTTTTTCCTACCGTCTATGGCGGCCGCTGCATCGCACCATGCCGGTGCTCTATCTGTTGCTCGCGTTCCACGCCGTGGTGCTTGCACCTGCAGGCTACTGGGACAAGCCGATTGGACTGCTGCTGGCTATGTTGCTCTCGGGTGGGGCCGTGGCAAGCTTACTGTCACTGACCAGGCGCATCGGGCGCGGAAGGCAGGTCAGTGGCAAGGTGCTCTCAGTCGAAAACCCGAGCCCTGAAATCGTTGCGGTGCGTTGCCGTCTGAACGAGGGGTGGCGCGGCCACCGCCCGGGGCAGTTTGCCTTCGTGACCTTTGATAGTAGCGAAGGGCCACACCCGTTCACCATCGCCAGCGCCGATCGAGGCGATCGAACGGTCACCTTCGCCATCAAGGCGCTCGGCGACTATACCTGCAGACTTGCTCGGGACTTGGTCGTGGGTAGCCAGATTCGCATCGAGGGGCCTTATGGTCGTTTCGATCTCAACCGCAGCAACCCGCGCGCCCGACAGATCTGGATAGCCGGCGGCATTGGTATCACACCATTCCTTGCCTGGCTGGAATCCCTGCAGGGGGAACGCGCCACAACAGTTGCCGCGGATCTGCACTATTACGTGCGTGACCGTACAAACGACCCGTTCGTACAACGGCTACAAACCCTGTGCACGACGCTGCCTGGGGTCCGGTTGCATCTGCACGATCAACAAAGCACCCCGGTGACTGCAGAGCAGCTGGCTGCGATGCACGGGACCCGGAAACAGCTAGAGGTATGGTTCTGCGGCCCGCGTGGTCTGGGCGAGATCCTGCGTGACGGGCTCCGCCAGGCGTGGCCAGGCAGGCTGCGCTTTCACCAGGAGGCGTTCGAGTTGCGCTGAGCATTCCGTTCCGTTGCGCTGCGTCGACCGGTTGGAAGCGCAACTGAAGGCAGACCTACGCGCCGGGCGTTCGGTCGGGCTGAATCCGATCCTCATCCTCCGGGGTTGCGGGCACCACGTCTTGCTTTTCCATCCGCGGTGGCTCGATCTGCTCTTGCCAGGCACGCTCGTCCAATGCCGGATCGGCCGCGTTCACATCGACCAGCGCCTTACCCTTCGCTCGTTGGTATTTCAGATAGGCATTTATTGCAGGTTTTAGTGTCTGAAAACGACGTTTCTTCGCTGCCTTGCGGCGTTCCTTCGCAAAATCTTTGTTGAAAAAGCGCTCGAGGTTTCGTTTGACCCGCGCGATGTACAAGGACACACCGACGGCGGCCAGTTCTTCACGCAGTTCATCGAACTTGCGCAGGCCCGTAGCATCAATGATGTTTATCGAACTGGCGTCCAATACGACCCATTCGACTGGTGTCTTCTGCGCCGCCACGGCTGCGTGCACCCGCGCCTTCAGGTAGTCGGCGTTGTAAAACACCAAATTAGACTCGAACCGGTAGAGCAGGAGTCCGGGAATGGTCTTGGCATCGGGATAATCAGCGACACTGTGGAAACCCTTCCGCCCTTTCTCCCTGCCCAGAACCGCATCGTTGGGCCGCGATTCCACTGACAACAGCCAGATCAGGGACAGGGCAACCGCCAGCATAACTCCCGGAAGAACACCGAGCAGCAGCACCCCGAAGGTGGTCCCCGCCGACATCAGGAACTCCCGGTAGCTCATGCGGTACAGCAAGCGCAGATCTGCCAGATCAAACAGGCCGATCGCCGAAACCAGAATCACGGCCGCGAGCGTAGTCGTGGGTACGTAAGCCAATGGGGATGTAAGGAACAGCAGGACCAGCAGCATGGCGCCACCGGCCACCAGTCCCACCACCTGGGTCTTGCCACCCATGGCATTGTTGACGGCAGTGCGTGAATCTGCGCCGGTCACCGGAAACCCCTGAACCAGGCCGGAGGCGAGATTGCACGCACCGAACCCGATCAGCTCCTGGTTGGCATTGACCTCGTAACCATTGCGATTGGCAAAGCTCTTGGCAGTCAGTACACCGCTGGTGAAACTGACCAGTACGAGTCCCGCCGCGGCGCCGAAAATATCGTTGAAGACCGCATGATCGAAAGACGGCAGTACGATCGAGGGAAGGCCGCTGGGCACCTCGCCCAGGACCGCCACACCCTGTTGATCGAGTCCGAGAGCCGCTACCAGCATGATGCTCAGCCCTACCACGACAAAGGCGCCGGGCAGCCGCGGCAGAAAACGTATGATCAGCACCAGGATCGCGAGGGTGCCCGCACCGAGCGCCGCCGTCGGCCAGTGGCTTTGATCGACCCGCTCGAAAAACTCCAGGATCTTTCCCTGAAAACTGTCGGCGGTCGAAGCATAACCCAACAGTTTCGGTACCTGCCCCACGATGATAAGTAGCGCGATCCCGTTCAGAAAGCCTGTCAGGATGGGTTGGGACAGAAAATTTGCGATGAACCCGAGTTTGATCACGCCGGCAAAAAGGAACAGCAGCCCGGTCATCACCGTCAGGCCCAGCAGCAGGGTTGCGTAGCGTTCAGGGTCGCCGCCCGCCAACGGGCCCAGCGTGGCGGCGACAAGAATGCAGGTGGCTGCGTCGGGCCCGGTCATCAATTGGCGAGAAGAGCCGAACAGCGCATACGCGAACAGCGGAAAGATCGCAGAGTACATCCCGATGATCGGGGGCACGCCGGCGAGATCCGCATAGGCGATACCCACGGGCAGCGCAATCGCAGCGACCGATAGTCCGGCGGCGAGGTCCTTGGGAAGCCACGATGGCCGGTAACCGGAAAAGACTAGAATCCCCGGAGCAAGCGTCTGGATCAGATGGCGGAGCTGTCGCGCTAAACGACTTTTTGGCATCGTTTGTATACTCTGGCAGTGGGCGTCGGATTGCACTTTAGCCAAGAACAGGCGGATCCATGCATTGTAGTGACAACATCGATACCTGTTCCAAATGGTTGTTCGCGAGGTTCGCTCCTCGTACGTTGCGAGAATGATCGGTTCGTCGGTAACCTCAGGTACCCTCAAGGTTCAGCACCTGGTCGTTGCTCGGATGGAGATCGACGCTGCCATTGATGGTGCGCTCCTGCTCGGCTCGCCGAAAACCGAACAGGCGCTCACTACCTGGCGCTGAAGCCGTTCCCGTTTCCGGGGGTGTGGCTGTCGAGGCTGGCCTATCTTAGCTACGGATTGTGGTCGCAGGGGGTATTGAGCAACGCCGCGCTCGAATGGGTGTCACTGGTACACGCCGTCGCCACGCAAATCGGTCGATCCATCGCGGGATGCCTCTACTCGTCTTCAATATTTTTGATCGCATTGGTTAAAGATACACTGAGTTAGACGATGTTAGGCGGGTGTTGTGGCATGGCGTGTTCTTTCGCCTAGCCGACGGCTGCGGCCATTCCAGTCAACGTCGAGAAATCATAGTAGAGAAATGCACTTCCCAGTCCGGCACATCCGATGATAACCACGGGCCCAAACAGTTTCTTGAACAACCCCTTGTCTCCCAATGAGTACACCAGCATCAACTTCATGAAAGTGTTGGCGATGGCCCCGAGCACCGCGTTGAAAGCGGCCCAATCCAGGGTGATCAGACCGTCCTGCTGGGCGTCGCTGACCGAGAAGGCGATGGCGTCAGCGTCGGTCAGACCGCTCACCAGGGCGACCACCGGCAACCAGGCCTCGCCCAGGTAGGTAATCGCCAAGCGGGTGACCATCAGGATCGATGCGAACACCAGGGCAAAGCTCAATGCCGACTTGAGGCTGAACGGATTGCTCAAGGTCAGGGATTCCGCCTCCGAGCTGTCCTTGCGCGCACGGACGAAATACCAGATCGCCACGCCTACGCCGGTTGCAGCCATGACCATGATCGGTACCACCATGCGCATCATCAGGGCCTGGTTGACGACCGCAATCTGCATCAACAGGCGCGGAAACATCACCGTCGAGGCCAGTAGAATGGCGATCGCGAAGTGCTGGTTCAGGGCGGGCGACTCCAGGCTGCGACGGGCAAAGCTCAGGGTGGTGACCGTGCTGGAAGCCAATCCTCCGACAAGTCCGGTCAGTCCGATGCCGGCACTGCTGCCGAACACCTTGACCAATACATAACCGACGAAGCTGATAAAGGAAACCAGGATGACGATCAGCCAGACCTTGTAGGGCCGCAGCGCCGACAGCATCACAGACACGACCTGAATGCCGAACTCCACACGCAGCTTTGCGCCCGTTTGGATACTCTCGAATTGCTCTCCCTGGTAGCGTCCGGTCATCTCCGAAGGCGAGATGGCCTGTACCTCCAAGTTTCCAATGGCGCCCGCTTCGCCATCGTATATCTTGACTTGTTCGCCAACCTCATAGGCGACGCCTGGTACGAGTTCCAGGGTCACCTGCCGGTCCTCTTGCTGAACCTGCTTCACCTCGCCGAGCGGAAGGCTGACGTACTGGTCGAGAGATGTTTGAGGGAGGATCGGCAGGACAATAAAGGTGATCACCAACAGCTTCAGGGCAGCGTCCAACTCTAAGCGCTTGACGTTGCGGGTGAAGGCCCCGAGTGCCATTTCCTGGGACAGTACCGCCAGAACCACGATACCCACGGCGATGGCGGTGGCCATAGCGCCCACAACGGCAAGCGCCCCAAGAAAGAAGGTCAACACGGCCGCCGCCTCGGTGGTGATGCCCGGGTCACCGTCCGGAACGCGTAGGAAATCCCGCCAATAGCCGCTGAACAACAATACTGCGAACAGGATCGTGCCGGCCAGGAACACCAGGACACTCTCAAGCTCAATGGCGATGAACGTAGATACCGCCCCCAGCAGCCCAAACAACACGAAATCCCGCAGGCCGGTGTGTAACTGGCTCTTGTCGTCCACGCCCATGGTGCGTTCCAAACCAATGGCGAAGCCAAGCAGGGCCGCGAGGCCGAAACGCAGGAAAATGTCAATCAGTGAGGGATCATTAATCGGCATGGCTTAACATCCTGGTCCTTATCTTAAGCTGGTGGTTCAAGTCTACACAAATATGGAAGACTCCCGAGCCGTGCTGGGGAGGCATTCGCAGTATGACAGTTCGAGTAATCTCAGGGTAACTCTGATACCTAGTGGGCTGTTTGGTCAATTCGGTCACGCTCAGCCGGTCCACACGCGTCATCGGCAAGGCTCGCGAGCGCCGGACTAGCCGTTGCTAATTCAAGCGAGCGAAACACTGATATGGCAAGACTTTTCCGGACAAAAAATCACGCGACTTTTCGATTCACTTGCTCATAGCCCATTGGCGTTTGATAACCGATAGTCGAGTGACGCCGTTGGCGATTATAGAAGCCCTCGATGTATTCAAACACCTCGTTCTTGGCGTCCTGTCTGGTCTGGTAACGCTGGTGATACGTCAGTTCCGTCTTCAGCGTGTGGAAGAAACTCTCTGACGGCGCATTATCCCAACAGCTGCCCTTGCGACTCATGCTACAAATGAAACCATGATCCTTGATGGTTTTCTGGTAAAGATCGGAGGCGTATTGACTGCCGCGATCACTGTGGACCATCAGACCTTTGGGCGGTCTGCGCTTCCAGATAACCATCAGCAAAGCATCATTCGTTAGCTGAGCGGTCGTTCGATCGGACATAGTTCGGCCGACAACGGCCCTGGAGTAGAGACCAATCAAAACCGCGAGGTAGAGCCAGCCTTCGTCTGTGCGTAAATACGTGATGTCACCTGCATAAACCGTATCTGGCTGATCAACACAGAACCGGCGGTCCAACAGATTCGCAGCGACAGGGCGATTATGGTTTGAGTTGGTCGTTGTCTTGAAATTGCGCTTGCTCTTGCTCTTGCTCTCCAGACCCTGTTGCTTAATCAGACGACCAACACGCACTCGACTGATGGGCTCGCCAACTTGTACCGTTTCGTGGCGGATTCGCCTTGGTCTTTTGCGCATTAACCGAGTTGCGGCAAAACGCGTTCTTCTTGGCGGCGTGGGCGATCCCCATGCCAGAGAGCGTATTCAATGCGATGGCTTTCTTCGCCTCGGGAGCAAAATGGCGAGCGGTCGTTTTCCGGTGACTAATCTGTGGCATGCTGATGATCGGCGCCGTGTTGGCGAGAACGGTCATGCTGTAGATCAACGGATACCAGATTGCGCTATATTGACGCTCGGGAGGGGTCACAAGTGTTCACTGGATATGAACCCTGCTAGATTTCCCACGACAACAGGTATTCGTAGAGTCAACTCAATGCCAGACGACATCTTGCAATCAGTTACGCATTTTGGAATCGCTTCGCTCATTGTGCTCGTCTTCGTGGTGCTGATCGTTGCTGTCGGCTCAGGCACGTCACTAGGACGCGCAATGCTCCCTGATTCCGTAACAACAGTCGTACGAAAATTGTTGCCGTTCGGTTCAATCACCGACGGTTCAGCCGACGGTATTGGCCATTTCAAAATTCGCGTTCAAGGAACCAATCGTCTGAAAACCGTCAATGTACAGCGCTTCGACAAGATAATGGTTGCGTGGACGAGCAACCCCGATCAATCGTGCCCGCAAAGCGGTACGTTTGCATTTGCGGAATATCGACACAACCTTGCTGCTGACGCTGACGCTGACGCTGACTCCCCATCGAACCCGGAAAAGATCAAGTCCCGAATTGAGTCCGCATTGGACGACTCGTTTGCTTCAAAGCAGTTTATTCGCAGTGATACGGATTCCGCTGACATTCTTGTAAGCGTGTTTACCGCAATCGAAAATGAGGTTCCAGTCGAGACGCTTCAAGACTCCTTCGATCACGACGACAATGAAGAATGGAAGTCCGCAATCAAGGCGGCAATGCAGCACGACGGAGCGGAGACTCCAGCAACAATTGCCTGCGGCTCAATGACTATCGGCGTTTTCGATGCCAGCTCGAAGCAAGTTCTATGGCGGGCTGCAACAATTGGTCAGATTGTCGTCGATGTAAGTGAATCCGAACGGAAACGCCGAATCGACTCGGCCATTTCTGCAATGTTGAAGCACTTCCCTCCGGCTTAGCCTGCTTTTTCAGCAGCTTGCATTCGAGGAGAAGAAAGTCAATTCTCGAAGCCGCGACAAGGAATTACGGCATGATCCAAAAGCAGGTGGTAGGGTCGAGAGCTGGCGCGGTAGCCCGGCAGAACATTCTCTTGTCTGAATCCAAGTTTTCCCCCTTCGTGCCCGGCTGGAGGTGTCCGTGACCTCGATTCCGTCGCCCGCCACTGCGCACGCAGCATGCAGATATGGGGAGTAGCGGCGGATATCCCCGTAATCGGTACGTCCCACCGCCCTCGCAGAATCGAACAGGTTGCGTTACACCATTCGGCTCCCCGCCATGTTACACCCCCGTCTTCACTCACAATATTTCACGGAGAGGCGACATCCATCCCGACACAGGGGCAGATGTACTTACGGGCTTGTGCAGCTCCAAGCTATCTCGATCAGCACGGTGAGCCAACCCATTCGGAGCAACTATCCGGTCGCCTCTGCGTGGTAGGCAGTAATCACCCGGCCGGATCATATTGGATCTTCGGTGAGGCTGAGAATGCCGTCACCGCCGACGTGACAGCCAAGGTATTGGTCGACAGCGCCCGCGCTGCGGGGGAACTGACCCTGCTGGGCGGGGGAATAAGATGTCCCTTCATCCGCGAAAGCGGATGACATTGCAGAAAGACGGCTGCGGCGGTTGCTGCCTGACCACGAGACCACGCCATTGGGTATCTGTGCGATGTATCCCCATCGCCGACGCTTTTCCGCCAAGGTCATGCTCTTCGTCGAGCAACTAGTTGAACACTGCAAAGACATATGCGTTTGACGCTTCGCACGGCTGCAAGCGCAGGCACTCGAAGCATATGGACGACCTTTGTCGCTGGATAGCCCGTGGTCTCGGCATCAGCAAGAACACCGTCTTGGACATTGTGAAATGAGAGAGGGATACTGCACGATGCAATCTCCCGGGTTATTGTTGCCGAACAACGTTGGCTAAGACTCAGCAAAAGCGAGCGAACAGCGAGGATTCATCAAATGATTAAAGAACTGGAAGGTAAGGTTGCCGCTGTCACTGGTGGGGCGTCGGGCATTGGATTAGCTAGTGTTGAGGCAATCCTTGCTGCTGGTGCTCGCGTGGTAGCGATAGACCGTGACAAAGCTGCGCTAGCTGAGCTTTGTGATAAGTGCGGCGAAATGGTGATCCCGCTTGTCATTGACTTACTCGACCCGAAGAGTTGCGCGACTATGCTTCCACGGGTCCTTGAAAAAGCAGGTCGGCTTGATATTTTTCACGCGAATGCTGGTCTCTATGTAGGCGGAAACCTAGTCGATGCCCACGTGGACGCGATTGATAGAATGCTGAATCTGAATATCAACGTCGTAATGAAGAACGTTCACGATGTCTTGCCGCATATGATCGAGCGCGGATCGGGGGACATCCTGGTGACCAGTTCATTGGCCGCCCACTTTCCCACACCGTGGGAGCCGGTGTATGCCTCGTCCAAATGGGCGATTAACTGTTTCGTACAGACTGTGCGTCGTCAAGTTTTCAAACACGGCATCCGCGTTGGAGCGGTCTCACCAGGCCCTGTAATCAGCGCGCTTCTTGCCGACTGGCCGGAGGAGAAATTGCAGGAGGCAAAAGAGTCGGGCAGCCTGATCGAAGCAAGTGATGTAGCTGATGCCGTGATGTACATGCTCACGCGGCCACGGCACGTGACCATTCGCGACATGATTATTCTACCGACAAATTTTGACCTTTAGGCTTTGTTCGCTGTAGGTAGTCATTGGTCGGCGAACTCCAGACATAGGTAAGGTCTGACTTAAACAGATGGGGAACACGGATTCCCGGCCTTGGTGCATGGCGCGAGCGGTAGCCGATCGGAGCCATTTAACGTTGCCTTATGCAATACAGTAACCCTCGGGCATCCCGAGATGAGTCATTCTGTTTAAAATCGCGCACGCGAGCGAAGCCTCCGTTTTCTGCGATGCCATCGTGCGACAGCGCATCGAGCCGCCAATGATCGCTTAGTATCGCGACGTCGCCGTCTCCACCAAACTACGTCGAGTGTAGCCGGATTCATGCGCCCATCGTCTGCGGCCGACGGCGTCAACGGCTCGTATGGTCGTGTTGCGTTGACGCGATGCCTTGGCTCCGCTTTGCGTCTTCGCATCCCGTCGAGGTGGGATCAGCACGTGCGCCGACAGACCCGATGCATGAGCCTCTATCGCGGCATAGACCGATGACGTATCGTACGCGCCGTCAGCCATCACGGAGGCCAAAGTATCGTCAACTTGAACGAGTAGCGCGGGCACTTGTGCGGCATCTCGCGCGCGATGGGTTGTCAGCGTAGAGGCGAGAATATCACCTGTGTCGGCATCGACAACAAGAAGCAGCTTTCGCCACGCGCGGCGATCGGGTGGACTTGACCGGGGAACGTTGCCGCAATGGACGAGCAAGCCCGTGCTGTCGATCATGATGGGAAGCGGTCCGTCGTGGGCCGACACGGGGATCCGTACGTTGAGATCTCTGGCACGCCGAGACAAGGTCGTGTGATCGGGGATGCGCAGGCCTAAGTCCAATAAAGTCGATATCGACTGAAGGAAGCCCTCAGTCTGACGTAATGCCAACCCGTACACAAGGCGCACCGTCAATCCAGTCTCGATGGCGAGGTCGGAGTAAACGGGTTGGCCACCTGGCTTATCGCCGGTCGGCGCCCGCCATGCCGCGATAGCCGCTTCGGAAAACCAGAGCGTCAGGTCACCTCGTTTCCGAAGACCGGCCTCGTACTCCGGCCAGTTTCTGACGCGGTAGCGCTGTTTTATATACTTCAGTTGGCTGCGTTTCGGGTATCGATGTCCCATGTCACGCTCAACGTCCTTGAAAATCACACGATATCATAGTGTAACGTGGGCGCTAGGCGGAGCCGTGCACCAAGGCCGTTTGCATGATAGAGCCGGGCGTCATTCATTAACTATCGGGTCGGAGCGCCGTTGGCGTTAGTGACGACCAAATATGAAGGTCAAGCTGGCGGTTACGGCCGAGGGCATAGCGACGGTTCGAACATGGGTGAATCGAAAAGCAAAGCGTTGGGAAGTTTGGCGAGAGACAAGACGATAGCTGCCAGATCTGATCGTTCAAGATCATCTCGGGTTGGCGCTACTTATCGTGAAAGCAGGCCTGGACAAGATACTTCGGTACCTGCTCAGGCATCGATGCGGAAACCCAAGATTTTTCGAGGCTGCCTAGAACGCCACACCATGGTTTCTTATTAACCAGCGTAGCCCCGGTGTAGACCCGCGAAAACCACGTTAGTGACCGCTCAGCCGCCAACTCATGTCTTATTTGGCTCCCCCGGTTGGATTCGAACCAACGACCAACGGATTAACAGTCCGCTGCGCTACCGCTGCGCCACAGGGGAGTGACGAGAAGCCGCAAATAATACGTAGATGCGGCCGTTCGGTCAACTGCAGACAATCGGGTTGTTACTGGCGTCCTGCTTGGACAATCGGGGTCGTCCGGTGATGGATATGATCACCGCCCGGTTGCGGTTGCTCGAAGCCTTGCTGCATAGCTTGAAGGTGGCGTTGCTGCCGCCGACCACGGTACCGTCGGGCTCGTAGACGATGCGCCGGCGACCGGTCGAGGTGACCACCTTGATCGCTTCCGTGGTGTCGGTAACGGTCAGCAGTGGCTCGGTGGTCTGCCGTTCTTTGTCGAGGTTGTCGTCGACAAAGACGATCCATCCGTTCGACCAGTCGTAGGTGTCGGCGCAGGTCTCGCCGTCGTCGCTAGGACACAATCCCACGCGCATGAAGCGTTTGACCGATTCACTGCGCGCCAGATGCAGGTGTGACACCAGGAGATTGGTGCGGGCTTGAATGTGCTGGTTTTCGACAACGGCCTGGTAACTGGGGACGCCGACCGACAGCAGTACGGAGCCCACGGTCAGCGTGGTCAAAAGTTCGACGAGGGTAAGTCCGGCGTTGAGTTGACGGCGTACAGCCGCAATTTTCCTGTTCATTGATCATCCCTGATAGTGGTTCGGTCATCCTGACCGGTTACGATTCGACCGCCGCCCCGCGAACGGGACGACAGCCCATATTAAGCCAACACTGACCCGATGCGGTCAAGTGCCTTTTCCAGATTCATCATGCTGGTCGCGATCGAGATTCTGACGTGGCCGTGTAAACCGAATGCGGTGCCTGGCACCAGGGCCACTCCGGCCTTTTCGATCAGATACTCGGCGAGCCCAAGGTCGTCGTCGACCGAATCGATACGCTCGATCAGACCCGTCACCGAAGGGAACACGTAAAAGGTTCCATCGGTCTCCAGGCAGTGAACGCCAGGCATACTGTTCAACCGTTCCACCACGTAGTCGTGGCGTTCCTTGAAATGGCCCAGCATCTCGTCGATGCACGCCTGCGGGCCGGTCAGCGCCGCCTCTGCCGCCCACTGCGAAATCGAGGTAGGGTTGGAGGTGCTTTGTGACTGGATCTTCTTCATTGCCTTGATGACTTCGGCGGGTCCGCCGGCATAGCCGATCCGCCAACCGGTCATGGAATAGGCCTTGGATACCCCGTTAAGTACCAGTGTGCGATCGTTCAGTTCCGGGCAGGCATTGAGAATGTTCACGAAGCCGCCGCCTGCCCACCGAATATGCTCGTACATGTCGTCGGTGGCGATCACGATACGCGGGAAGTCCTTGAGCACCGTGCCCAGGGCGGCCAGTTCCTCTTTCGAATACGACATGCCCGTGGGGTTGGAGGGGCTGTTGATCACGAACAGGCGGGTCTTCTCGGTAATGGCGCCTCGCAGTTGCGCCGGGGTGATCTTGAATTTCTGCTCGGCGCCGGCGTTGATGAAGACCGGCACGCCGCCGGCCAGCAGGGCCATGTCCGGATACGACACCCAGTAGGGCGCGGGGATGATCACCTCGTCACCCGGATCCAGCAGGGCCTGCGCCATATTGAAGAAGCTCTGCTTGCCACCGCAAGACACCAGGATCTGATCCGGCTCGTAGGCGAAGCCGTTATCGCGCTTGAATTTGTCGATGACGGCTTGCTTGAGGCTGGGCGTGCCGTCGACCGGGGTGTATTTGGTTTTTCCCTCGTCCAGGGCCTTTTTGGCGGCGTCTTTGATGTGCTCGGGCGTGTCAAAATCGGGTTCTCCGGCGCCGAGGCCGATGACATCCTGTCCAGCCGCACGCAACGCGGCGGCGCGGGCAGTGATGGCGAGCGTAGGGGAGGGCTTGACGGCCTGGACACGGGCGGAAAGCTTGATTGACATTTGGGATTGGTACTCCGGGGTTGAACTTATTACCGAGTGCTCTTGCTATGATAACGGATTGACCGCCGCAACGAATATCGAAAATGTTAAAAGAATTCAGGCTGGAAGCGGATTTCGCCGCAGCCGGCGATCAACCGCAGGCGATCGAGGCACTCGTCGAGGGCCTGCGGGACGGTGAAGCCGGCATGACCCTGCTCGGGGTAACCGGTTCCGGCAAGACGTTCACGATCGCCAACGTGATCGACCGGGTACAACGGCCCACCATCGTCCTGGCGCACAACAAGACCCTGGCGGCCCAGTTGTACGGCGAATTCAAAGAGTTTTTTCCGCACAATGCGGTCGAGTACTTCGTATCGTATTACGACTATTACCAGCCCGAGGCCTATGTGCCGGCGTCGGATACCTTTATCGAAAAAGACGCGTCGATCAACGAGCACGTCGAGCAGATGCGCCTGTCGGCCACCAAGGCGTTGCTCGAACGCCGCGACACCATCATCGTGGCCACCGTGTCGGCCATCTACGGCCTGGGAGACCCCGCGCAGTACTTGAAAATGGTGTTGCACCTGTCGCGTGGCGACACCATCGATCAGCGCTTTATTCTGCGGCGTCTGGCGGATCTGCAGTACAAGCGCAACGAAATGGTGCTGGAACGCGGTATGTTTCGAGTGCGCGGCGATGTGATTGACATCTTTCCGGCGGAATCCGACGACGAGGCGGTGCGGGTGGAACTGTTCGACGACGAAATCGAACAGATCACGCTGTTCGACCCGCTGACCGGCGAAACGCGGCAAAAGGTGCCGCGCTTTACCGTGTATCCGAAATCGCACTATGTCACGCCCCGCGAAACAGTGCTGGCCGCGATCGAAGAGATCAAAGAGGAACTCAAGGAGCGTCTGGCCTTCCTGTACCGGGAAAACCGCCTGGTCGAGGCGCAGCGTCTCGAGCAGCGCACCCGCTTCGATGTCGAAATGATGGTCGAAGTCGGGTATTGCTCGGGTATCGAGAATTATTCGCGCTATCTTTCGGGGCGCGCCGCCGGTGAACCGCCGCCGACCTTGTTCGACTACCTGCCCGCCGGCGCACTGCTGGTGGTCGACGAATCGCACGTCACGATACCGCAGCTGGGAGGCATGTACCGCGGCGATCGGTCGCGCAAGGAGACACTGGTCGAATACGGCTTTCGCATGCCGTCGGCCCTGGACAACCGGCCGCTGCGGTTCGATGAATTCGAAGCGCGCAAGCCGCAGGCGATCTACGTCTCGGCCACCCCCGCCAAGTACGAACTGGAGCACTCCGGCGCGGTCGTCGAACAGGTGGTCCGCCCGACCGGGCTGATCGACCCGGAGGTCGAGGTGCGTCCGGCCACCACGCAGGTCGATGATCTGCTCTCCGAGATCGGCGCGCGGGTCGCGCTGGGCGACCGCGTCCTCGTCACCACGCTCACCAAGCGCATGGCCGAGGACCTGACCGACTACCTGATGGACCACGCGGTGCGGGTGCGATATCTGCATTCGGATATCGACACTGTGGAGCGGGTGGAGATTATCAGGGACCTGCGCCTGGGCGAATTCGACGTGCTGGTGGGCATTAACCTGTTGCGCGAGGGCCTGGATATGCCGGAGGTCTCGCTGATCGCGATACTGGATGCCGACAAGGAAGGTTTTCTGCGGTCAGAGACTTCACTGATCCAAACCATCGGGCGGGCGGCGCGCAACGCGCGTGGCAAGGCCATTCTCTACGCGGACAAGATGACCGGATCCATGCAGCGGGCGATCGCGGAAACCGAACGACGGCGCGAAAAGCAGCAGGTCTACAATGCCGAGCATGGCATTACGCCGCAGACCATTCGGAAGAAGATCACCGATATCATGGAGGGGGCTTATCCCGGCGCACCCATGTCGGCGAGGAAGTATGCGAAAGTGGCGGAGGACGAGGCCGAATACGCTGCCATGTCGCCCGCGCAGATGGCGAAGCGGGTTAAAGGTCTGGAGAAACAGATGTACGAGCACGCGCGCAATCTGGAATTCGAAGACGCCGCACGGCTCCGCGATCAAATCAGGCAGTTGCAGTCGCGGGGATTGGTCGCGTGAAAATTTTCCTGCCGAAAACCAACTCCTGCAGCCGGAGGTCTGGCCGCCTACCGCACTGGGACCCGACATTGGCAGGCGCCGGGCCGCTCAGCGAAGATGCTCCGATAAGACATCTATCGCCGCGGACCGGCCTTCACTTGCTGACTCTGACCGCCAGTACGTCGCACTGGGCAAGGTGCAGGACGCCGTTGGCCGTTGACCCTAACAGCAACTGCAGGCCGTGGCGCCCGTGACTGCCGATCACGATCAGGTCCGCCTTGCGTTCTTCTGCCACGCGCACGATCTCGTGTTTGGGCGAACCGATTTCGACGGCCGTTTCTACCTGGGGCAGGTTGAGCGAATCCTTCAACTCGCCGAGCTGTTTTTCCGCTTGCTGCATCAGTTCCTTATCGACCATGACCTCCTCGGGCATGATGAGATCGCCGGAGTAGGCGATTGACGCGTATTCGACGATATGCAGCAGGGTTAGTTTGGCCGAGTTACGTTGCGCGATTTCCACGGCGCGTTCCACGATTGCCTGGTTGTCTTTGGAGAAATCCACGGCCACGAGCACGTGTTGGTAAGTTGGCATGGCACACTCTCCGTTTAAACGTTGGAAACCTACTGTTATTGTAGCGCTATCCGGGCCCTACTCGTCGCGCAGTGCTTGCACTGGATCAAGCCGCGACGCACGCAGCGCCGGCACGACGCCGGCCGTCAATCCGATCGCCGCGGCAACGGCCAGGGCGATGACCACGTAGTCCCATGCGGTATGGGTGGGCAGGGCCGGTATGGCCACACCCAGCAGCCAGGCGCCGCCCGCGCCGCTGACGATGCCAACAATGCCGCCGATACTGGAAAGGATGGTGGCCTCCCCGAGAAAGATACTCAGGATCTGGCGGCGGCTCGCCCCCAGCGCCCGCAGCAGCCCGATCTCGGCGGTGCGTTCGTTGACGGCGATGGTCATGATGGTGAGGATGCCCACGCCGCCCACCAGCAACGAGATGGCGCCCAGCGCAGCGACGGCCAGCGTCAGGATATCCAGCACCGAGCCGAGGACATCCAGCATCTGATCCTGGGTGATGATGGTAAAGTCTTCGCTGCCGTGGCGCTGCAGCAAGCGCTCTTTGACCTTTTTCGATAGTTCGTCCGGATCCGCGCCGGCCGCGTACAGCAAGTCGATTTCCATCAGGCTCTCGCGGTCGAACATGGCCATGGCGCGCGCGATGGGTACGTACACGGTGTCGTCCAGATCGAAGCCCAGCATCTGCCCTTTCGATTCCATGACGCCGACGATGCGGTAGGTCTCGCCGCCGATGCGGATACGTTCGCCCAGCGGTGAGCGATGGCCGAACAGCTCCTTGTGCACCTTGCTGCCCAGCACGGCAAAGGGTCGGGCGCGGCGCAGTGATTCGCTGGGCAGAAAACGCCCCAGCGCGGGCCGGATCTGCCAGACTTCCGGGACCGCGGGGCCGACGCCGAACACCGTGGTGCGCCGGGTGCGTCCGTCGGCCTCGATGGCCGCGTTGCCCTGGATAAAGGGCGCCATCGCCAGCACCTTGGGTAGCCGCGCGATCGCCTCGGCATCGTCGAGGCTCAAGGGGCGCACGTTGCTGATCGCGGCGCCGGATATGCCGAAGGTTTCGGTCTTGCCCGGGGTGATCGCCAGCAGATTGGTGCCGAACTGGGTGAATTCCTGCAGCACGAACCGCTGCACACCCTCGCCGATGGCGGTCAGCACCACCACCGCCGCGATACCGACGGCGATACCCAGACCGGTCAACAGACTGCGGGTGCGATGGGCAATAATGGCGCCGGTCGTCAGTCGCATGAGGTCGCGGGTCAACATTGCGCTTATTTTCCCGACAAGGAACGAACCGGGTCCAGCGCCGCCGCCCGGCGTGCCGGCACAAGGCCGAACAGCAACCCCATGCTCACGGCCACCGAGACGGCGGCCGCGGGGGCCCACAGCGGGGCCGCCAGGGGAAAGTCGGGAAACAGATGTCCCAGGGCGGCGATTCCCCCATATCCGATCAACAACCCGGTCGCGGCGCCCATCGCGGCCAACAAGGAAGATTCCGCCAGGAATACATGCAGAACCTGCCCGGCGGGCGAACCCAGCGCCTTGAGCAGGCCGATCTCGGCGGTGCGTTGCGACACGGCGACCAGCATCACGTTCATGATCAGGATGCCGGCAACGGCCAGACTGATACCCGCGATACCGCCCACAGTGAAGGTCAGGGCGCGCAGAATATTGTCGAACGTGCCCAGCATGGCGTCCTGAGTGATGATGGTGACGTCGTCCTCGCCGTTGTGCCTGGCGCTGATGGTGGCGCGCGCCGCGGATTGTGCCCGCGGTATATCGTCCTCGCTGCGGGCCTGAATCAAAATCCGAAACAACGAGGGGGCATTGAACAGGCTCTGCGCGGCGGCCACCGGGATCAGAACCATGTCGCCCAGATCCTGTCCGAGCGACTGCCCGTCGTCGCTCAGTACGCCAACCACCCGAAAGCGACGGTCGTGGATGCGCACCCATTGCCCCAGCGCGCGTCGACCGTCGAACAGTTCCCGCTTCAGCTTCGCGCCCAGCACCGCGACATTCAGCGTGCGCTCCGGATCGATGTCGGGCAGGGGGCGGCCCGCGCCAACGTCCATTTGGCGAATCTCGAAATAATCGACCGTGGTGCCGATCACCGTGACTTCGCGGTCGCGGCTGCCGTGGGAAACCGATGCGCCGCCCACCGAGATTGGCGCGATGCGGGTAATGTAGCGCGAACGCAGCAGCGCGAGCGCGTCCTGCAAGGTGAGATCCTGCGGCGTTTCACCGAGCAGCGGCGGGATGCCTCCCGTGGTTTCGGTCCGCCCGGGCAGCATGATCAGCAAGTGGGTGCCGAGCTGTTCGAACTCACCCACCACATAGCGGCGCGCACCTTCACCCAGCGCGGTCAACACCAACACGGAGGCTACGCCAATGCTCATGGCCAACAGCATCAACAGGGTGCGCGCGCGGGCGCCGGTGAGGGACCTCGTCGCAAAGCGCATCAGATCGACGAAGCGCATCGACTACTCCGCCACGATCGCGCCGTCGACCATACGGATGCGGCGGCGGGCGCGCTGGCCGATGGCGTGATCATGGGTGACCACCACCAGGGTGATGCCGCTGTCGTTCAGTTTTTCCAGCAGCGCGATCACGTCGGTCCCCGAGTGCTGATCGAGATTACCGGTCGGTTCGTCCGCCAGCAGCAGGCTCGGGCGCATGACCACGGCGCGGCCGATGGCGACCCGTTGCCGCTGCCCGCCGGACAGCTGATTGGGCCGATGGCCGGCCCGGTCGGTGAGCCCCAGTGAGGCGAGGACCTCGGCGACCCGCACGTGCCGCTCCGCGGGTTTGATGCCCGCCAGCACCAGCGGCAGCTCGACGTTTTCGCCCGCGGTCAACCGCGGCACCAGGTGGAACGCCTGAAACACGAACCCGATCTGGTCGCGGCGCAGCGCCGCGCGGCGCTCCTCCTCGAGCTGCGTCGTCTCGACGCCGTCGAGGGCGTAGCTGCCGCTATCCGGGCGGTCGAGTAACCCGAGCATATTCAACAACGTCGACTTGCCCGAGCCGGAAGGCCCCATGACGCTGGCGTAGTCGCCGTCGGGCAGGGTCAGATCGATATCGCGCAGCGCGTGTACCGTTTCGTCGCCGACCTGGAAGTCACGCGCTATCCCGGCCAGTTCGATCATTCGCCGGCGTCCGGGTCGAGCCGGGCGGGGACTCCGTCTGCGACGCCGTCACGATCGACCGAGGTCACGACCAGTTCGCCTTCTTCCACTCCCTCGAGGATCTCGGTGTGATCCCAGTTGGCGACGCCCGCCTTGATCGTGCGCCGCTCGATCAGTTCGCCATCGGCATCGAATACGTAGACCTGGTCGCTGTTGACGACCGCTTCGGTCGGGATGCGCAGCGTCTCGGCGCGCGTTTCCAGGATGATCTCGACATCGGCCGAATAGCCCGCCAGCAGTTCGTCGATATCCTCTGGGTTGACGAACTCGATCTCCACTTCGACCGTGCGCGCCTGCTTCTCCACGTCCAGCACATAGTCCGAAATCCGCTGCACCCGGCCTTCGAAACGCCGCTCGTCGAATGCGTCCAGCGTCACGCGTGCCGGTTGATCCACCTTGACGCCGGCCACGTCGACCTCGTCGATCGGTCCGGCCATGTAAAAACACCCGTTGTCGATTAAATCGATGGCGGGTTGCGTTGCCACGCCGACCGGCGACGGTGTGACGTATTCATTCATTTCGCCGTTGATCTCGGCGACCACACCGGCAAACGGCGCGAACAACTGGGTCTTTTCGATTGTCGCCGAAATGACGCCGACCCGCGCCTTGCGGACCGCGGCGCTGGCTTGCGCCGATTCGCAATCCGCCTGGCCGGCGTCGGCCGTGGAATTGGCCTGGTCCACGGTGTCTTCGGAGACCAGCTTGCGCGCCAGCAGTTTGCCCAATCGATTGGCCTCGCGGCGCGCCTGGTCCGCCGAGATGCAGATTGACCGCGCGGTCGCGGCCGCGCTGGTGGCTTCCTGCTCGGCCAGCGCGCGCTCGGCCTTGATGTCTTTGTTCCACAGTTCGAGCAGCAACTGCCCCTCTTTGACCTGATCACCCTCTTTGACCGGCAGTACGGCAATCTGGCCGCCGGTACTGGGGGATAAACGCGCGCGCCGGCACGCCGTGACCGTGCCGGCGCGCGTGTTGGCCACCGTTTTTTCGACCGTGCCGCGTTCGACCTTCACCACCACCACGTCGACCGGTTTCGGGCGTGTTGCCCACCATCCCCACGCCGCCAAGCCGGCGATCACCAGTAACACCACCAAAACACCCAATGAGACGCGACCCGAGTTCATCAGCGACAGCCCGTTTTCGATTTTGCTCACGAGGGGGCTCAGTATCGCAAGCTTCGCTGGCGATCGATATGTTGGATATCACAACAATCTATTGGTGGTTGACCGGGGCGAGGGCAGCACGACACGGGTTTATCAAGAAATGCGTTGGTAAAGCCTCATGTCGGGTGAAGGTTTCAGTGACCGTTTGTTGCAGGGAAACGGCAGCCGAGCCTGCAGGGGTAAATCGCGGAGCGGTGAACGCCTTGCCATGGATGGCGAGGCTGGACTTATTTGCGCAGCAGGGACTGCGTAGCGAGAAAGCATACACGGCGTGTCACTGAAAGCGTTACCCGGCAGGAGGCACTGGAAACGTGAGGCTTTATTAGTGATTCTCATAAATAACATTGGCCGTTCACAGTGGGGTGCGTCCTACACCGTTTGGTTTTGGGTCGTGGGACCGCACCGAATTTTCCAAACTCACGTCATTGACATAATCTTCCACTATGGAAACCGAACTCGCAAAGATCATCTGGCAGACCCGCTATCGCGCAGACGACGAAGCGACTTACGAGGATACCTGCCGGCGGGTGGCCAGGGCATTGGCGTCCGTTGAGCAAGCAAGGCAAAACCACTGGCAAGAGGCGTTTTTCGATCTGCTGCGCAGCGGCCGGTTCCTCCCGGGTGGTCGAATTCTCGCGGGCGCCGGGGTGGCGCGTGAGGTCACGCTGTTCAACTGCTTCGTCATGGGTATCGTGCCGGACGACATGAGCGGTATTTTCGAGGCGGTGAAAGAAGGCGCGCTCACAATGCAGCAGGGCGGCGGCGTGGGCTACGATTTTTCGTCGCTGCGTCCCGAGGGGCTGCATTGTCATCGCGTCGGCGGCGTCGCATCGGGTCCGGTGTCGTTTATGCGTATCTGGGATGCGATGTGCGCGACCGTGTTGTCAACGGCAGCGCGTCGCGGTGCGATGATGGGCACTCTGCGTTGCGACCATCCGGACATTGAATCCTTCGTCGACGCGAAGCGCGATCCGCGCGAGTTGCGCAACTTCAATGTCTCCGTGCTGGTCAGCGATGAGTTGATGGACGCGGTGGCGGCAGACCTGCCGTGGCCGCTGGTGTTTCCGGTCGCGCAATTGAGCGACCATGACCGGTCGCGTTACGGCGAAACGGAGCTGCGGACCTGGACCGGCCAGAACCGACCCGAGCCTTGTGCCGTTATCAGACGGGTAGCGTCGCGCGATCTGTGGCAGCGTATTATGCGTGCGAACTTCGACACGGCCGAGCCGGGGGTGTTGTTCATCGACCGGATCAACGCGGAAAACAACCTGCGTTACCGCGAGCGGATCAGCGCCACCAATCCCTGCGGGGAAATTCCCTTGCCGCCCTATGGCGCGTGCGATCTGGGCTCGCTCAATCTGACGTGCTTCGTCGAACACCCCTTCGAGACCGGCGCGCAACTGAACCTGAACGCCTTGTCCGAGGCGGCCGGATTGGCGCTGCGCGCCCTGGACAATGTCATCGACCTGTCCAATTTTCCGCTGCCGGCACAGGCCGAACAGGCGCGCGGCACGCGTCGTGTTGGTCTGGGGATCACAGGTCTGGCGGACACGCTGATCCTGCTGGGCCTGCGTTACGACAGCGACGCGGGCCGGGCACTCGCGGCGACGGCGATGCGCACCGTGGCTCATGGCGCGTACCGGGCGTCAATTGCGCTGGCGCGCGAAAGAGGCGTCTTTCCTTTCTACGAAGACCAAGCCTATCTGGCATCGCCGTTTATACAACGGTTGCCCGCTGCCATCCGCCGCGAAATAGGTGACTTCGGGATTCGTAATTCGCACCTGACGGCGATCGCCCCGGCGGGCACCATCAGCTTGCTGGCCGATAACGTGAGCAGTGGCGTGGAGCCTGTGTTTCAGTTTCGCTATCAACGCCGTGTCGGCAATCAGCAGTCCGGCATCCAATGGTATGAGGTGGAAGACTACGCCGCTCGTCAGTGGCGGCTGCGGTTTCCTGGAAGCCCTCTGACCGAGGTGTTTGTCGATGCGGCTAGGCTCAATCCCTCCGATCACCTGGCCATGCAAGCAGCGGTGCAGCCATACGTGGATAGCGCGATATCGAAAACGATCAATGTACCGCAGGACATTAGCTTCGAGGCATTCGAGAACCTGTATCGTCAGGCGCATTGCGCGGGACTGAAAGGGTGCACGACATTTCGTCCGAACGACGTCACGGGGTCTGTGCTGTCGGCCGACGCCGCAAAGAACTGTCAGCCCGAGGAGGGAAGTCATTGTTGCGGGTTGGATCGAGAGGTCGATTGATCTTTGATCTTTTTCGGATCGAATTTCAACATCACTATTAGCGTGCGAAATGACCCATAACCATATGAAAATATAGGTTATCTGCAGCTGACCTTGGCGGAACCATTCCTGAGTAAAACAGTCAGAATATTCGAATCGACTGATTAACTAATTAACTTGGGAGGTCGCTCATGAGCGATTTGATTGCCAATTTTCCGTACAACGGAGTCGTCACGGTCAACCGGGTCATTGTCAAACCGGAATATTCGGTGGATGACCTGCAGGAGCGGGTCGCGGAACTGTGTGAGAACGTCAAGACCTACCATTCAGATACGGGCTTCGTCGGCGGTTTTGTCGCGCTGAACAGCGGCGAAATATCTAACGAGGGATCGACGGTGGGGCAGGCTGTGACCAGCGATTTGAAAGGCCGCGAGGCCCTGGTCGTCACCTTCTGGAACAGTTTTGCCGACCATGAGCGTTCGCACCGCAGCGACACCTTCCAGCCTTTGTTCCGGAAGGTGCTGGAGCTGTGCGAAAACGGTAACGAGGAAATCGCGTACGAGATGCTCTGGTCCGGCAAAGCTTACGCGCCGGAAGAAGCAGCGGCGGCACGGGCGGCGAAGGAAAAATACGCCGCCTAGGAGGCTGTCCGAGAATAGCGATCGTCGCGAGGGCGTTCATGAATTTGGCCCGCTTTTCGATCATTTGAGGAGAATAGCTGGGTCTATTTTTCGACAATGATCGAAAACGGGGACCAGTCGGGAGCGTTCGCAGCAGGTCATTCTATTAACGGTCAGGCTCCTAGCCCGCATATCCCCGAATTGGCGAGCCCTCGCTTGCCCTTTGAATCCACAACCGTTTTTTCTCAGTCGGAAATACAGCCCGTATACCGCTCCTTCGAAAAAACGCCTGTAAAGGCAAAAGACTGCGCGATCATCCCGCCAATTGGTGAGATATGCGGACCAGCCGTTGGTAACCTGATCGGCGTAGGGTTTTACTTTCGCGAAAGGCGTGGGTTGACACTCCGCCTTTCGCAGCGGACGGCAACCTGTTGTCAATTTGAAGAGGCAAACGCGACGCCTTCGATGGCCGAGTTGGAACCAGGCTCAATGAAGGAGGGTTTTCGCTTCAGTTATGTGGGACCCCAAAGTACCGCCGGCAAGCGCATTACGTTGGATCGCGGTAATCCGCACCGTCATGGGTTTGAGCCCCGCGGATTCGATGAGCAGCTAAACCTTGATGCGCACAGGAGAACCTCCTCAGCGAGCTTGGCGGGTCAACCACAATGTGTCGGATTTCGGAGGCGCAGGCTACTTGTTTTCGGTCGATACCTTGAATCCAGGGCCACCACTACTCCAGTATCCACTTGGCGTAGCCCGGCTGCTTTTTGGCTGGCGCCTGCCCGCACAGCTTGCTGTAGAAAGCAATGCTTGCGGCAAGATCATCGACTGCGACGTGAACGTGAAAAAGTTTCATTTCCCGCTCCTATCAGAATTAAAGATGGCAAAGCACCACGTGCGATCTATCTCTATAGACGGAGGGATTGGCAAACGGTCACACGACGTGCGACTGGCATGTGCATCACCGCACATTTACCCCCGCATGTGTTCGATATCCCTTCCGCAACTACGTCAAACATGCGGGCTTGCATCCGCATATCCTATTGATCCAATTAGGTGGCGCCCGACAATAAGGGCACAGCTATCAAAGAGAGCAAAGTCGACACACGGCGACCGAACGAGTTACCAGCCTCAACAGAAGCATGGTAGCCATTCCGGGTACTTTACGATGGGCGGCTGTGGGTCGAGTCCCGCCGGTCAGGAGATCAGAAAGTGTCCGCTCGGCGAGAATTCCCGCATAGCTGACCTTCGTCGCACCGCCATCTCTTCTGCCGGCGACTTTCGGGGAAAACTGGGAACTGCCGGTGCAGGCCGACCGCGGACGGTGAGAGGCGGCCGTTCTGGGCGGAGCAGATGAAT
>CBDUNM010000010.1:0-64407 GCA_965368585.1 uncultured Chromatiales bacterium
TGTGATAAGTGCCGTACATACCCGCCATACCGGACATTCCGCTCATCCCCGACATACCGCCCATGCCGCTCATCCCCGACATACCGCCCATGCCCGTTTGATCACTGAACGCTGCGGTTGCCGTCAGCAGCCCAGCCGCCAGTGCCACCCAAGAAACGTGTGCCTTTACCATCGGTCGACCTCCAATTTCTCTTCAGTACTTTAGAGTAGTGACGACCCGCTACCGGGTTCGGTGACGATCCGAGCACCGGGCCACATTGCGAGCGTCAACAACGCAACCACTGCGCCAAACGTCGGATCGTGTCCGTCGATTCGCCGATAAAGGCTAAAAATTGTGATCAGCTTCACGTTATGGGCGGTCGGTTCGTTGCCTGCACCGAGCGCATGGCGCAAAAACCGCGTCCAGCAGCCGCACGTCGCACGTCATGGTCGAGCGAACTGGCTACGGATCCTGACATTCCGTCAGGTCGTGAGTGCAGGCAAATCCAATATCGATCATCCCAAACTCGCTAAGTAGCGGAAAATTGGATGAATCTCGCTGTATTCGCGAAACAGTTCGTTTACTGTCAGTTTGTCACCGCCGCACGCGAGCGCAGCTTGACCTGCACGTTGCACGTAGGCAGACCTAGGTCTGCCAGTAGGCCGTATGTTTTTGGACGCTTTTGCGTTTGCTAGGGACAAACCGCTCTCGTTACTCTCCGCCCTGTTACGGCTCAGGTCGCAGCCAGGTGTTTTGCGGCGCTGAAGTCGGTCTTGCCGCTGCCCAGCTTGGGAATCTCTTCCACCGCCTGAAATCGCGCCGGAAGTGTCAACGGGTCGTAACCCTTGTCCAGCAGACGGGTACGCATGGCTACCGGATCGAGGTCACCGGTGAACAGCAGCACGATACGTTCACCCTTCCTGTCGTCGGGGAGATTGACAGCCAGCACTTCCGCTTCAGTCTCCCCCAGCGCTGCACGAATCTGGTCCTCGACGAGGCTCAGGCTGACCATTTCTCCACCGAGTTTGGCAAAGCGCGAAAAACGGTCGACGATGGTCAGGAAGCCGTCCATATCCAGGTGACCCTTGTCACCGGTTTTGTACCAGCGCAATCCGTCCAGTTCGACGATGGCATCGGCGGTCTTCTCCGGCGCGTTGAGATAACCTTTCATGACCTGCACGCCGCCAATCAGAATCAGCCCGTCTTCGCCGGGCGGCAATGTCTCCAGCGTTTGCGGATCGACGATACGGAAACTGCTGCCCGGCAAGGGCAAGCCCACCGTCCCCGGTCGATTTCCGACCTGGACCTGCCAGTATTCGGTATCTAACTGATCGGGTACGTTGACACTGGCGACCGGCGTGGTTTCGGTGGCGCCATATCCCTCGTAAATCGTTTTGCCGAACTTCAGCGAAAATGCCTCGCGCACTTCGGGGTTGAGGCGTTCCGCACCTGCGACGACCAGGCGCAACGACTGCAGCATCAGCGAGTGCACGCGACGACTCTTGATGTAGAACCGCAGGAAGGTCGAGGTACTGCACATCAAGGTCGTCTTGTATCGTGCAATCGCCTTGGCAGTCCCAACCGCGTCAGTCGGATCGGGGTGACAGACGATAGTCATACCCTCGAGCAGCGGCATGAAAGTGGTCACGGTCAAACCAAAGGCATGAAACAAAGGCAAATTGGACAACACAATGTCTTCCGTTTCCGTATTCAGTACGTCGGCCACCTGCTCCACGTTGGCCATCAGATTGCGATGAGTGAGTTCGATCCCCTTCGGCGTACCCTCACTGCCGCTGGAAAACAGGATGGCCGCGGTGTCCTCGGGTGCTGCGCGCCGCCCGAACAGGGTCAATAGCGCGCTCCCCGGTAGCAAACTGGCCAGGGCGAAGGCCATCAGTTGCTCGCCGTGGCCGATCTCCTCCTTGATGTCCTCCATGTAAACGAACTGCGCCTTGCCGAAGGCGGTCGCGACATCGACACCGCGGTCTTCGAGCTTTTTCAGCACGCGGCGGGCGGTGAGGATGTGCTTGACCTCGGCGCTGTCGATCGCGACCTGGATCGCCTGGGTGTTCGCAGTGTAGTTGAGGTTGACCACCGTCTTGCCGGCGCTCAGGACCGCCATATTGGCAATGGCACCGGCGCTGCTGGCGGGCATCAGGATACCGACGTGCTGTTCGGGTGCCCTTTTGCTCAGGCGGCGCGCGAACATCAAGGTTGCCGCCACCAGACGTCGCCGGGTGAGTGACTGTCCGGTGGAATCGATCACGGCAATCGCTCCGCCGTCCCGACAGGCGGTCTCGAGCCAGGCTTCCGGCAGGGTCGGCAGCGTGTCGACGTGTTCGCGCCAGGAACTGGCCGAGAGTTCGAAGACCGCCTGCTTGACGGTCTCGGAGGTGGCGGCAATGTCCAGTGCCGGCCCAAACGCAACCACCACGTTACGCGTACCTCGGGTGCGACGCTGGAACTTGAGACCTCCGCCGGCACGGGAAAAACGGCTGCCCCAGAGGCCGCGCAGATAAAACGGCAGGATCACCGCGTTGGCGCCTTCCGCCGCCCTTTCGAAGCCCTTTTTGAACTCGCCCAACTGGCCTGTGCGACTGATCGCACCTTCGGGAAACAGGCACACCGCTTCGCCGGCGTTGAGCAGGACATTGACCGTTTCCAGCGACTCCTTGGAGCGTCCGCGCGAGATAGGGATCACGCCAAAAATGTCCAGAAACCATTTCAGGTACCAGCGCTCGTAAATACTGCGCGCCATCACGAACCGCACCGGCCGCGGGCTCGACAACTGGACCATGGCCCAGTCCAGCCAGCTGATGTGGTTGCCGAGCAGCAATACGCCGCCTTGCGCCGGCAGATGGCGCAGACCAATCACCTGGAGGTGGTAACGGGTCGAGATCAAGCGGCCGACCACAAAGCGGATCAGCGATTGTGGGAGCTTGAACAGGGTATAGAGGGCCCCGCTCACGGCCACGACACCCAGGCCGGTGATGATGGTTACGCCGCCCAAGCGGAACAGGGCCGATGCGACCGTTACGCCGAGAAAACCGAGCATCGTGATGTTCTGCACGAAGTTGCTCGCCGCCAGGACTCTGCCGAGACCTTGTTCACCGGCGTGGAACTGGATCAGCGCGTTCAGCGGTACCAGAATGAAGCTGCCGAACATGCCGATCGCTACGAAGTTCAGCACCTGCCCGGGCACGGAGTTCAAACCTGGTATTAAAAATAGAGCTACCGCAATGCCGAGCGCGCCGATCGGTATCAGGCCGGTTTCGATGTGCGCGCGGGACAGTTTGGCCGTGATCAGCGACCCGAGAATGATGCCCGCCCCCGACGCCGCCAGCATTCCCTGGATGACGACGGTATTGACGATGGCGAGGTGGTCCTTGGCAAATGCGGGAAAGGTGGCGACCATGACCTGCGAGATCGCCCAGAACACCGAGAGTCCGACAATCGACAGCCAGATCACCGGGTTGTGCCAAGCGGTGGCGAGATTGGCGCGGAGGTATCGGCCGCGCCGATATTCAGCCCAGTTGAATCGCATCGCCGTCGCCGGTTGCCGTTGTTGCGGCAGGCGGTAGGCGAGGAACAGTTCCACCAGTGACATCGCCACCAACACCCAGCCGACAGGGGCGATCAATGTCATGATGTCTTGCGCCGTGCCGTAGGTCGCCCCGGCGAGCGATTTTTCGAACAACACGGAAAAGAAGAAAATACCGGCCAGGATGGCGGTGGTCGTGATCGCCTGCACGGCGCCGTTGGCGCGCGCCAGGGTTTCTTTGCCGACCAGTTCCTTGATGTAGCCATACTTGGCCGGCGAATAGAAAGCGCTTTGCATAGCCAGCAGAAACGTCATCGCGAAGGCCGGCCAGAACCAGCCCAAGTAGTAGCAGACAGTAATCGCCAGCGTGAGCACGACGGCGAGCCAGGCGCTGACCCGCATCACCCGGTTCTTGGGGTAGCGATCGGCAATAAAACCCGATGGTGAGAACAGCATCACGAAGGGCAGCAGGATAAGTGCGTTGACGATCGCCGTGAGCACGATCTGGGGATCGCCATCGTAGGTCTTGAAGAGCGTGTTCTGAATGATGATTTTGTGCCCCAGATCGACAAAGGCATTCAGGAAAATCATCAAAGCGAAGGGGGTGAAGCCCGTGATGCACCTTAGCTGCTGCATTGCTGTCGTCCTCGGTAAATGCGGTGCTCGATCCCGTTCGAGCGCGTGTTCGGGTAGTGTTGTGGAGTCTGATTTGAATAGCTACCAAATCGCGAAAAGTGGCGGATGAGTCACCGAGAGTATTCATGATGGCTGCGATTTCGGCCGGCGAGCCCACCGGGTCACATGAGAGTGCCGCAGACCGAACGACTCGCGGATGCCCTAAAGCGCACCCTCGAGGCGCATCGCAAGACCTACCAGGACGTCGCCGCGGCGCGCGGACTTTCGGAGCCCGGCGTTAAGCGTCTGTTTGCGGGACACAATCTGCCGCCACTATGACTGGACAGGATATGCCAACTGCTCGATATCGAGATTTCCGATCGAGTCGCGCTGATGAACGAACGGGCCCAAACTCTGACGCGCCTGACCCGGCACGAATGTATTCGTTGTCTCGCCCGACTGAACCGGCTGAAGCCGATCGACCTGCTGCCCGGTATTCGAGTTTAATTACGTGTGGCGCCCAAAATTTCAACGAACTGAATCAGGCCGATGCCGGACTCGATCTGTCCGAACGGTCCGGCCCGACCGCAGTGCTGGCGATGCGTCCCTGGGAATACGGCATTTGCGCCTCGATGCGTAAATAGCCGTCGGGCGGAATCTGTGATCTGTCAGTCCCGCGAAAGATTTGTCCTGGTTCCGCCAGGTATGGCCACTCTTATGCTTTGGTGTCGAACTCGATTGCAGCGATAATGACGTGCTGAACAGGTAAAGCCGCCATCGCACGGTGCGCCGCATTCGCCGGGCCGGCGCCGCAGCTACGAGCAAGGGATCCAGACAATGTCACGTGAAGCACGATCTCAGGGTCGTTGTGCAGGCAGGATCGGGTACGATTTGAGCACATGGATACGGTAACTCAACCAGCGGACCCGCGCGGGTTGCGACGCGAGGTTACCCGACAGGTGACACTGGTGGGCGCGCTCGTCAATCTGGTATTGGCGGTCGTCAAGATCGGTGTCGGTTACTGGTCGCGATCGCAGTCGCTGATTGCGGACGGTTTTCATTCGTTGTCCGATCTCGCGTCCGACGCCCTTATCTGGTGGGTCGCCGGGCATGCCGCGGAGGGACCGGATGAGGAGCATCCTTACGGCCACGGACGATTCGAGACGGCGGCGACGCTGGCTCTCGGGGCGGCATTGGTGGTGGTTGCCGGAGGCATCACGATCGATGCTGTCGAACGACTGGTCGAAACCGAGCGCTTGTGGAAACCGTCCGTCTGGGCCATGTACGTGGCGTTGGGCTCTGTGGCGGCTAATGAGGCCTTGTACTGGTACACGGCTGCCGCGGCGAAGCGGGTCGGGTCCGACATGTTACAAGCGAACGCATGGCATCATCGCAGCGATGCCATCTCGTCGGTCGTGGTCCTGATCGGCGTCGGGGGGACCCTGCTGGGTTACGATCGGCTCGATGCTTTTGCCGCGATCGTCGTCGGCGTGATGATCGCCAAAGTCGGTTGGGATCTCGGCTGGGGAGCCATGCAGGAATTGGTCGATTCCGCGCTGGAAGAGGAGAAGATCGAGCAGATTCGACGGATTATCGAAGACGTACACGGCGTCAAATCGGTGCACATGCTGCGCACCCGGCGCCAGGGTCACGAGGCCCTGGCAGACGTGCATATCCTGGTTGAACCGTGGGTGTCGGTATCCGAGGGCCATATGGTCAGCACGGCCGTGGAACTGCGCATCAAGAACGGCGTCGACGAGATCACCGACGTGACTGTACACGTCGACCCTGAAGACGACGAGGAAGCTCCACCGTGTGTCGGGCTACCATTGCGCGACGAGGCGCTGCGCGAACTGCGGGCCGCTTGGTCGGGGGTCGAGTGTTTCACCGAGCACAAGCGCGTATTGCTGCACTATCTGGCCGGCCATATCGATGTCGAAGTGTTCTTTCCGTTGAACTGTTACCGGGGCGGGGCGGAAGCGGACGCGCTGCACGATGAATTAAAACGCGCGCTACGCCCAATGGGACACTACGGGCGAGTCAGCGTCTGGTATGGCTGAGGCCTCAATGCACCCTTACGGTGCGTCGTGGATTTTGCCGTCGGCGTTTGCACCAATATCGCGCATTTGGGTTCATTTGCGGTCCACCGCCCGTTGCCTGTGGCACAACGGGCGAATTTTTCGTGGGGGCGGCTTCAAGAGCTTGATATTGCAACACTGCCGGCCTCGACGGGCCGATCTGTGCGTGGTCGCAAATTGCGTGCTGAATCTCCTTGACCGGCGACACGAGCCGGTGGCATGGTTCCTGCTCCCCGTAGTGATCATCAATCGCGCTTTGTGCGTCGGCTGGCTACCGGCGCGGTGGCCGTCGATTCCTGAGATCGGTGTGATGGCACCGGTCCACACTCGTAAAAGTAACTGGAGAAAACTGGAATGTCCGCGAAAGACGTCTTCAAGCTTCTGAAAGACAACGATGTCAAGTTCGTTGATCTGCGTTTTACCGACACCAAGGGTAAAGAACAGCATGTATCGCTGCCGAGCGGTCAGATCGATGACGACATGTTCACCGACGGAAAGATGTTTGACGGTTCGTCTATCGCCGGATGGAAGGGCATCAACGAGTCGGACATGGTGCTGATGCCGGATCCCGATACGGCGGTGCTCGATCCCTTCACCGACGAAGCCACGGTCAATCTTCGCTGCGACATTCTCGAGCCGTCGACGATGGAAGGCTACGAACGCGACCCCCGTTCGGTCGCCAAGCGCGCTGAAGCCTATTTGAAGTCGACCGGTATCGCCGATACCGCCTTTTTCGGCCCTGAGCCGGAGTTTTTCATTCTCGACGATGTGCGCTGGAGCATCGACATGAGCGGTTGCACAGTGAAAATCGACTCCGAGGAAGCTGAATGGAACTCGGAACGCGTCTATCCGGACGGCAACATGGGGCATCGCCCTGGCGTCAAGGGTGGCTATTTTCCGGTGCCGCCGGTCGATTCGCTGAACGACATCCGTGCCTCCATGTGTTTGGCACTGGACGAAATGGGCGTTCCCGTCGAGGTTCACCATCACGAAGTGGCGACCGCAGGTCAATGTGAAATCGGAACCATGTTCAGCACGCTGACCAAGCGTGCGGACTGGAACCAGATCATGAAGTACGTCATTCACAACGTGGCTCACGCCTACGGCAAGACGGCGACCTTTATGCCCAAACCGATCGTGGGCGACAACGGGTCCGGCATGCACGTCCACCAGTCGTTGGCCAAAGACGGCAACAACCTGTTTGCGGGTGATCAGTACGGCGGTCTTTCGGAAACCGCTCTCTACTATATTGGCGGGATTATCAGACACGCGCGGGCGCTGAACGCCTTCACCAACGCTTCGACCAACTCTTACAAGCGCCTCGTTCCGGGCTTCGAGGCACCGGTCATGTTGGCCTACTCGGCGCGCAACCGCTCTGCTTCTATCAGGATTCCGTGGGTCTCCAGCCCGAAAGGCCGTCGCATCGAGGTGCGTTTTCCGGATCCTACCGCCAACCCCTATCTGGCGTTCGCGGCGATGATGCTGGCGGGCCTTGACGGAATCCAGAGCAAGATTCACCCAGGCGACCCGATGGACAAGGATCTCTACGATCTGCCGGCGGAAGAGGCTGCGAGCATCCCGACCGTATGCCACAGCCTGGATATGGCATTGGATTCGTTGGACCGCGACCGTGAGTTCCTGACGGCAGGCGGCGTATTCAGCGATGATCTCATCGACGGCTATATCGCGCTCAAGATGGAAGAGGTCACGACGATGCGAATGACCACGCACCCCGTTGAGTTCGACATGTACTACAGCCTGTAATTCAAAGTACCGATCTAGCCGCAAAGAACGCCCCGCTCATGCGGGGCGTTCCCGTCTCGCCGCGGCTTGGTTCGCGTTTTCGTCGCAACCAGTCAAATAGACGTCTTCCCCTATTGGCCCAAACGCGGCCCTGGACTATTCTGCGAGCATGATCAAAACAATTGTGCTGATAGCCATGCTTCTAATTGCCGGTTTCGTCTCGGCCGGAGTTTATAAATGGGTGGATAAGGACGGCAACATCCACTATAGCGACACCGCGCCGCCGCACGGTCAGGCCCAGGAACTGGAATTGCCGGAAACCTCACGCTACAAGCCGCGGGTACTACCATCGAAAACGCCCCAGGCGGGCTCCGTTCAGGCGCAGCCCGATTCTGGTGAAGCCGAAAAACCGACCAGCTATCCGACGGTCGAAATAGTGCAGCCGGAAAATGCCGGTACGGTACGCAGCAACCAGGGAGATGTCACGGTTGAGGTGCAGCTCGACCCCGCCCTGGCGGAAGGCCATGTCCTGGCCTTTGTACTGGATGGAGAGGCGATACCGGACAAGGTGGCGAGCACGTCGTTTCAGATCAAGTCTGTCGATCGCGGCACGCACTCGCTGGTAGCGACGGTGCAGGACGAACAAGGCAAGGAACTGGGGCGTTCGAGTACGATCAGCTTCACCTTGCGCAAGACCTCCCTGTTGGAGCGCGGGGATGCCGCGAAAAAGGCGGCAGCAAAAGCGAAATCGGCGCCGAAGGCGCCGACCGATCCCACCTCTCCCGATACGTTCGTCCCTTCGTCCAAGGGTATCTCGACCACGCCCGGGCGCACCAATCCGGCCTTTGCGCCGAATTACAACCCATAGCGCACTTAAATAGTGCATAGATGTTGGCGAGGCACGGCGTTGCGGTGCGGGTCGGAGCGCCTTTCAACGGTCGTAAATGCGTGATAGGTGTCGAATAGAGCGTAATGCTGGTGCAAGGTTGCGACTGGCTTGAAAATTGCCAACGAAATTGACAATGAATGCCGTTCTCAAAACATCCACGCCTGTCGAGCGTCGCGCTCTGGATCACATGGCCACGGCGGTCATGTTGCTGGCCCCGGATTTGACCGTGCAGTACATGAACCCGGCCTGCGAGATGTTGTTTGCAGTCAGTTTGCGCCAGGTCCGCGGCCATTCCTTGAGTGACATCGTGCATTGCCAGGGCGATGCGATCGAAAGACATTTGCGGGAAGCGGTCGTCACCGGGCAACCCGTCACCGAGCGGCAGATCCCGATGGATTGCACCGACGGCCGTCATATTACGCTCGACTGTACCGTCATTCCCCTGCCCAGACGTGAGGGCTCGTCCGGTGTTCTAATGGAAGTTCAACAGGTCGATCGGCACTTGCGTATTACGCGCGAGGAACGGCTCATTTCCCAACAGGAAGTCACCCGCGACGTCGTGCGCGGCCTGGCGCATGAAATAAAGAACCCGCTCGGCGGATTGCGGGGCGCGGCACAATTGCTGCAGGGCGAACTGATGGACAGGGAGCTTCGGGAATATACCGACATCATCATTCAGGAGGCCGATCGGCTGCAGAATCTGGTTGACCGGATCGTCGGTCCCAACCGGTTGCCCTCCTACGTTCCACTGAACATTCATCACGTGATCGAAAGGGTCAGGACGCTGGTGCAGGCAGAAGTCGGTGAGCGCGTCAAGTTGATTCGCGACTACGACCCCAGTATTCCGGAGTTGAACGGCGATGCGGATCAGTTGATCCAGGCCTTTTTGAATATCGTACGCAACGCCGCCCGAGCGATTGGTGAAGCGGGTACTATCCGGCTGCGCACTCGCGTGTTGCGGCAGTTCACCATCGGCAACACGCGCCATCGACTGGTGGCGCAAATTCGGATTAAAGACGACGGCCCGGGTATTCCCGATGACATCAAGGATCGGCTGTTCTATCCCATGGTGACGTCCGGTACCGGGGGAATGGGACTTGGATTGTCCATCGCACAATCGTTTGTCAACCAGCATAAGGGACTGATCGAATGCACAAGCAAACCGGGCGAGACTGTATTCACTATTTTGCTCCCCGTGGAGACCGTGTGATGACGACGGTCTCCAACGTTTGGATCATAGACGACGATCGCTCCATTCGCTGGGTCCTTGAAAAGGCGTTGAGCAAAGCGCAAATGGCGGTCACCAGCTTCTCGAACGCGACGGGCGTGATGGAGGCATTGGAGCGCGACCAGCCTGACGCCATCGTGTCGGACATACGCATGCCCGGTATCGACGGCCTGAGCCTGTTGGAGCGAATCAACAGCGTACACCCGGATATCCCGGTGATCATCATGACCGCCCACTCGGACCTGGAAAGCGCGGTCAATGCCTACCATAGCGGCGCTTTTGAGTACCTGCCGAAACCCTTTGATGTCGAGGAGGCGGTGGAGCAGGTGCGCCGCGCCTGTCGACATCGGAAGCAGGTACGTGCGGATAGCGAGGCCAGTCATCATACGGCGCCGGAAATCATCGGCGAGGCGCCGGCGATGCAGGAGGTATTTCGTGCCGTCGGTCGGTTGGCGCGATCCAACATCACCGTGCTGATCAACGGTGAATCGGGCACCGGTAAGGAACTCGTGGCACAGGCGCTGCACCGGCATAGTCCACGGGCTGACAACGCGTTCATTGCGCTGAACATGGCAGCCATACCGCACGATTTGCTCGAGTCCGAACTGTTCGGTCATGAGCGGGGCGCTTTTACCGGTGCGCAGCATCGCCGGGTGGGGCGGTTCGAGCAGGCGAACGGCGGCACGCTGTTTCTGGATGAGATCGGTGACATGCCTCCCGAACTGCAGACCCGCTTGTTGCGGGTTCTCGCTGACGGGGAGTTTTATCGTGTGGGCGGTCACGAGCCGGTCAAGGTCGATGTACGAATCATCGCGGCAACCCACCAGAATCTGGAGCGCCTGGTGGCGGAGGGGCGCTTCCGTGAAGATTTGTTTCACCGCTTGAACGTGATTCGAATTCACCTGCCGGCGCTACGCGAACGTCGCGAAGACATTCCGCTCCTGATGGGTCATTTTCTCAAACTGGCCGCCGACGAGCTGGAAGTGGAAGCCAAAACACTCCTCCCGGAAACCGTGGAGGAACTGACGCGATTCGAGTGGCGGGGCAATGTGCGACAACTGGAGAACACCGCACGTTGGCTGACCGTGATGGCATCCGGGCAAGAGATTCATGCCGAGGACCTGCCGCCGGAGCTGAAAGAAACGCGCCGGGTCGACAGCCAAGCCAGCGATTGGCGTGCCGCGCTGCGGACCTGGGTGCGCAACAGCCTTTCCTCCGGGCAAAGCGAGTTGCTCGACGAGGCGATGCCCTCGTTCGAAACAATCATGATCGAGACGGCGCTGGAGTTTACGGGCGGCCGAAAACAGGATGCCGCCAAGCTGTTGGGATGGGGGCGTAACACCCTGACGCGAAAGATCAAGGAGCTCGGACTGGAGGACGCGCAGCGCGACGCGTCTTGATCGATTTCGCGCTGACGGAAGTCCGTACGCCCGGTATACCCCGTTGTTCGTTTGCCGTGCTGTCCTCGCCGACCACGCGACCGAGCGCCGCGGATTCTTGAATACGCCTGCACGGTTCAAAAACCGACTCTTCCCATTCCCGTTTCAATAGGTAAAGTATCGCTATGTAAACAGGGGACCAGACATGGGTGACAAGCGAGTTCTGATTGGCGGTAACGGGGCAAGACAGGTATTACTCGATGCCGGAATGGCGAATCGCCACGGGTTGATCACGGGCGCGACAGGCACCGGTAAAACCGTCACTCTCCAACTACTGGCGGAATCTTTCGCCCGTCTGGGCGTACCCGTGTTCTCCGCGGATATGAAGGGTGACCTATCGGGAATTGCTAAGCCGGGAACAGCCCACCCCAAGGTGACCGAGCGTATCGACTACATCAAGATCGACGGGCACGTATTCGAAGGAAACCCCGTACTGTTCTGGGACGTGCTCGGCGCCCAGGGCCATCCGGTACGCACCACCATATCGGAAATGGGCCCGGTGCTGCTGGCAAACCTGATGGAATTGAACGAAACCCAGGAAGGGATTCTGCACATCGCGTTCTCGGTCGCCGACGATCAGGGCCTGCTGCTCCTCGACATAAAAGATCTGCGCGCCATGCTCAACTGGGTGAGCGATAACCGCAACGAGCTCAGTCGCAACTACGGCAACATTTCCACTACCAGCGTGGCAGCCATCCTGCGGCGTCTTCTGGTGATGGAGAATTCCGGCGGCGAGCGGTTTTTCGGCGAGCCCGCGTTGCGCATCGAAGACCTGATGAAATCCGATTTCTCAGGCCGTGGCGTCGTCAGCCTGCTGGATGCGACCGGACTGCAGGCCAATCCGCGTATCTATTCGACCTTTCTGCTATGGCTGCTATCGGAGCTGATGGAAGAATTGCCGGAACGTGGCGACGCGGAGCTACCCAAACTCGTGTTCTTCTTCGACGAGGCACACCTGTTGTTCGACACGGCGCCGAAGGCGTTGATTGAACGTATCACTCAGGTCGTCAGGCTCATACGCTCCAAGGGAGTAGGCGTGTTTTTCGTGACCCAGTACCCCGACGATGTGCCCGACGAGGTGCTGGGGCAACTGGGTAACCGCATTCAGCACGCCTTACGAGCCTACACGCCGCGTGACAAAAAGGCCGTCAAGGCGGCGGCTGAAAGTTTTCGCGCCAATCCGGCGTTCGACACGGTCGATTTGATCAGTACTCTGGGGGTCGGGGAGGCACTGGTTTCGACCCTGGATGCCGACGGCGTACCCAGCGTGGTCGAGCGCACGCTGGTGGCGCCGCCAGGCTCGCGCATCGGGCCGCTTGATGCCGCAGAACGCAGTCAGCTAAGAGAGCGTTCTCCGCTGGGCGGGATCTACGACGAAGCGGTCGACCGCGAGTCTGCGTACGAGTTGCTGATACAGCGCGAACAGGAAATCGAGCGCAATCGTGAGCAGGCCATGGCGGAAGCGCAACGCCGCGAGCAGCAAGAGGCGGCGACCAGGACGCAGTCCCGACGAGTGAGCAGCGGCAGCCGCCGCCAGAGCGTAGGTGAGGCGTTCGCCAAGTCGATCGTGCGCTCGATAGGCTCGCGTGTCGGACGCCAAATCGTACGCGGTATCCTGGGATCGATCATCGGTGGACGTTGATTTCGAGATGGATCTTCCGCGTCTTAACCTGTTATCGTGACTTACCTGCCGTATCTGCTACGGTTACGAGGCTAATCAACATAATCCCTGAGGAGGAACAAATGGCGGTTGCAAAAGTTACTGAGATCATTGCGTCATCGAAAGACGGATTTGACGACGCGATCCGCAAAGGTGTGAAGCGCGCCGCGAAGACACTGAAAAACGTATCGTCGGCGTGGGTGCAGGATCAACAGGTCGTGGTCGAAAACGGCAAGGCCGTGGAGTTTCGTGTCAATCTCAAGGTTACCTTCGTCTTAGACGACTGACCGGGCTGGGTGCGGCGATGGACCCGGTTCATGTACCGGTCCGGGTCATTTCATATGCAGACAGCGCGTCAATCAGGGCGCTGGTGGCAACGGCACTTCCGCGTAAGGGGACGGTGTCCCCGGTGGTGCTTCAGGATCACCACCCCATTCCGGGTATCCGTCGGTCAGGGTCAGCATAAAGGCGACGATGGCGCGTTCTTCGACGGCGCTTAGCCCGAGATCGCCCAGTTCCTCCACGTTGACGTTGTCCGCGACTTCCGGTGCCGGCCAGCAGGTCTTGCCGAATCCGGCATCGTTGCTGTCGCTACATTTCTCGTTCTTGCTGTCGCGGGTGTTGTAGAAGTGCATTACTTGCTCGAGCGTCGCCAACACACCGTTGTGCATGTACGGCGGGGTGACGGCGATGTTCCGCAACCCCATCACCTTGTGCTTGCCGAGCTGCGCGCCATCGAGGTCGAGGGCAGCGACATCGGGTCGCCCACCCAGGCCCGGATCGGGAGCGGGGTTCCCCGGAATCGACGCATTCCGGGGAATTCCCAGGTTGTCGTAGGTAAAGTCGGTGAATACCGCCGGGATCTCGCCGCCAGGTACCTTCAGCGGCTCGGACGGGTGGCACTCGGCGCATAGTGCCTTGTCGCCGTTGAACAGATCGAATCCCCGCTGCTCCTGGGGCGAAAACCGCGTCCTGCCCGCCTGCACGAAATCGAACTTCGACGTGAAACGATTGAAAAACCGGCTCTTCTCGAAAGCCGCGATGGCAACACTCATAGCATTGAACGCCGTGTCTACACCCGGCGGTGGCAGACCCTCGTCGCCATCTGCCGGGTAAGCGGGAAGCGCGTCCAGGTCGACGCCATAGTGGGTATTGAAGGCGGCGACATAGGTCCGGTTTTCCTTCATACGCGTGACGACGGCCCAGGCGTTGGGCATGGCCATTTCCAGAGGATTGAGCGGCGGTCCCTTGGCCTGTTCGGCCAGGGTGGCTGCCCTTCCGTTCCAGAATTGCCCGCCGACATAGTGACCCTCTGTGGTATCCCAATGAAAATGAGGGCTGAAGCGTGCGTAGCCGACACTGGGCGCATTGAGCTTGCCGAATGCCGCTGCCAGCGAGCCGCGCGACACCGTACTGCCGTCGCGCACGTTATCGGGGTCGACGAACCCGGCCGTTGGGAGCGGGGCAGCGTCTCTGCGGGGTTGCGCGGGGGCAACGGCATGGCACGAATGGCACGACTGGTTCCGCTGTTGCGACAAGTTGGCGTCCATGAACAGCAGGCGGCCCAATTCTTCTTCAGATAGGGTCGTTTGACCCGTCGCCGGACCAACGAACAAACACAAAAGCAGGGTACAACGAGCGATCGACATGGCCGTAAATCCCGCTCGGTCACGCTGAAACGTACCGAACTTATGCCTCAAGATATAAACAAGGTTAGCGACATTCGAGCGCCACCCGTGATGATAGATATCAATGCTTATCCTTTTTAACTCTGGGTAAATTCCACACCTGATAATCGATAAGCGCGTATAATCGCGAATCTCAGCGAAACGATCGGATGGTCCAGAGATGGACGCAAGCAGTATTGATTTAACCGCGACCACTATTCAGCAGGTCGTTCAGGACGGTGACGAAGTACGCATACGTTTCGAGCCGGCAATGCTGATCAAAACCATGACCGGGTCGGCAGAGCGCACAAGATGGCTTCAAAATGGAGAGCTGATCTTCAAGGCTGCCCAGATCGAGGGTGATCTGCCTGATCTACCGGGGGCATGTTCCGGGGGTGACGTGAGCGAAAATGTCTATACCTACCGCGACATGTTGCCGGTGCCGCTGGAGAGCCGCGGGCACGTCGAGTGCGATCTCAAGGTCGGTGGCGGATCGATTCGCGTCGTGGCGAGTGTCGTGGTACTCGTCCTGGATGATGTGCCGAAATACATAGAACATATACGCCCATCTTGAAGCCGGGCAAAGGGCTATGTTACCGCGGCGCCACCTGCCGTGCGTAAATAAGGGCTTGTATAAATGGATGTGCTTTACTAGCCTCCCGTGCTTGGGTTTTTCGATCAACCTGTCATGCTACACCCGATAGGGTTCAGATTGGCCTGCGTGGCGATGCTGCGCGCGCTATAAAGCTTGACAATGAGCCAAGGATTGCCTGCAATCTGCGCCACGATTCGGAATCTTTTTTTCACCGTCTGTTGAAACCAGGACAGTTCAACGGTTCCACAGCATTTTCTTTCATCGCCATATACTCGGAGGGTCGTTCATGTTGGTTCGCCAATTGACACCGATAGCGGCTAGTGCAGCCGTTTTGATAACCTTGGCCGCTGGCCAGGCCGTTGCGCAAGATGTTCCTCTCCTGCCACCAGGAGCCAAGCCGGGTCAGTGCTACACCCGAATCTATGTACCACCCACCTACTCGACAGAGGTCGAAGAGTTGGTGACGACCGATGGTACGGAGCACCTGGAGGTGATACCGGCCCAATTCGAGTGGGCCGAAGAAAACGTTCTGGTAAAGGAGGAAATCGAAAAGATAGAAGTGATTCCGGCAACCTATAAAACGGTCACCGAGCAGGTACTGATCAAGCCGCCTACTGAAGAACTGGAGATAGTACCCGCGGAGTACGACGTCGTCGAGGAAAAGGTACTGGTACGTGAGGCATACACCACCTGGAAGAAGGGCAGCGGCCCAATACAGAAGATCGACGAAAGCACCGGCGAGATCCTGTGTCTGGTCGAAGTGCCTGCTGAGTACAAGTCCGTGGAGCGTCGCAAGCTGCGGACACCTCCGACAACCCGTGTAGTTCCCGTGCCTGCTGAGTACAAGACGATCAAGAAGCAGGTGGTCGACACGCCGGCAGAAACTCGGGTGACCAAGATTCCGGCCGAATACATATCCGTCAAGGTGCAGAAACTGGTCGAACCGGCGAAAGCGCAGCGTTCGCCGATTCCGGATGAATTGATGAAGGTCGAGCGGACCGTGAAGGTCAGTGATGGCGGCGTGGAATGGCGCCAGATACTCTGCGATACGAACATGACACGCGAGGTGATTGCCGATATTCAATCGAAGCTCAAGGCCGCAGGCGCCTACTTCGGACCGGTCGACGGTGCTCTGGGCCCGATGACCATGCGCGGCGTGCGCGCTTACCAGCAGGCCAATAATCTGCCGGCGGGTCAATTGACCATCGAAACGCTGGACGCTCTGGGCGTGCAACTTTGACCGGTTGAGTTTCAGCGCCAGGTCACGCCGGATATTCCCGTGCGGACCTGGCGCGCATCAGCGGCGACTGGCAAGGCGATCCGCCAGCCGCGTGGTTTGCGGAAGTTTGTAGCCAGTCGTGCATGCAAGCGTATAACGGATCGCCGTACGCAACGATACGCGGTGACCTATCGAGACGAACACTGGTTTGACCTGATCGCGCGTGCGCAACACAGCGCCAACAACGTCTTCTCCGTCCATCAAGGGCGACCAATCGCCTTTGTTCGGTCCGGGCTGGGTATACTGACCCAGCAATCTGGTTTTGCCGACCCCGATAGTGGGTATGTTGGTCAATACACCGAGGTGACATGCGAGGCCGAAACGGCGCGGGTGGGCGTATCCCTGCCCGTCACAAAGTATCAGGTCCGGTTTGGTTTGCAGGTCCCGCAACGCCTTGAGTACGCCCGGCAGTTCGCGGAACGACAATAGACCGGGTACATAGGGAAACCGATTGGGTACCCGTGCGACAACCTGTTCGCGCACCACAAGTTCGGGATACTCCAAAACGACCAACGCGGCGCGAACCGTGTCGCCGTTATTCTCGAAGCCGACGTCTACGCCTGCGACGTGGTTAACCGGCCCCAAGGTATCGACGGTGACGACTCGGTGGCTCAGTGCCTGCTGCAGTGTACGCGCGTCGCTCGGACTCACATTCCATGCGTGCTCGTCCTTTGGGATGCGAATCAAGGCTTGGCGACGGATCTGATTCGATCGAGCATTGCCGTATCGTCCCAGTCGCGCTCACCGACGGCTTCTAACACGATGCGGCCGGACGGGTCGACGACATAGGTCGTAGGTAAGCCGCGCACGCCCCATGCGGAGGAGGTGTCGGTGGTGGGATCCAGGGCGATGGGGAACTCCAGGTTCATTTTCTCCACATACCGGGCGACCGCCGGTTTGTTCTCGCCTACCGCGATGCCGATCAGCAGTATGTTTTCGTCCCGCAACGATTCCCAGGCGCGCTGTAAGGCGGGCATCTCTTTGCGGCACGGTGGACACCAGGTTGCCCAGAAGTTGACAATGACGGTCAAGCCTTTGACGTCGTTCCGTCCGAGCATTCCGCCGTCTAGCCGTTCGAGAGCGAGTTCGGGTGCGGTGCGGGGTGTAACCTCGGTCAAGCCGGCATCCGCCGCCATTATCGCCGCTGGGTAAGCCAGCCATATCAATAGAATTGCAACTGTCTCTCGCATCGATTTTTTACACTCGCGGTTGTCTGAGTCGTTCCAATGCTACCCTAGAGCGTCGATCGAACAACATTTTGACAGTGTGGTTCATTCTGTGCTTAGGCCTCACAGTAGACAATTTCCTTAATAATGACAATGAGTTGAGTTAAAAACACGGTTCGGCTGGACGACTCGGTTGTGCTACTATCGGGCGCTAGAGAAGGTGATTGGCACGATTCTTCCTTACCCGAAGCACCGCACGATCCTTGGCACCGATGACGACGGACTCCGATGGTGACGTTCTTCGGGATCGCTTCTGCTGTGACCGAGTTGAATACGTCCCGGCGTAACGAATTCGTACCGTTCGGTTCGAACGGGATTATCCCCTTGACCTATGGTAGGGAGACGGCGATGAGCCAGAATGTAGTGGTTCACGAACAACCAGTTTCTGAAGACGTCGATGTCCTGCAAGCGCGCCGTTTCAAAGTGTTTACGCAGCGCGATCTGGAGCGTATACCCCAGTTGCAGGATCTTTCGGCGGAAACCCGCTTCGCTATGCGGGCGGTCTCCACCGTACTGCCGTTTCGGGTCAACGAATACGTCGTCAATGAGTTGATCGACTGGAGTCGTGTTCCGGACGACCCGATTTATCAGCTCACCTTCCCCCAGCGCGATATGCTGAACCCCGATGACTACGAGACGGTGGCCGAGTTGCTCAATCGCGGGGCCGATAAAAGCGAAGTCCATGCGGCGGCGCACAAGATTCAGGAACACCTGAATCCCCACCCCGCAGGCCAGGTGGCGATGAACATGCCCCTGGACCGGGACGGCCATCGAATAGACGGTTTACAGCATAAGTACAAGGAAACGGTCTTGTTTTTCCCCAGCCAGGGGCAAACCTGTCACAGCTACTGTACTTTCTGCTTTCGCTGGGCGCAGTTTGTCGGCGATAAAGAGATGCGCATTGCCTCGTCGGAGGCCGAGCGCCTGCACGCCTATTTGCGTGATCACTTCGAGATTTCGGATTTGCTCGTTACCGGAGGCGATCCGATGGTGATGAAGACGCATCATCTGGCCGATTATCTCGAACCCTTGCTGAAACCCGAGTTCGACCATATCCAGACCATTCGAATCGGGACCAAGGCGCTTACTTTCTGGCCGTACAGGTTCGTCACCGACAAGGACGCCGACGAACTGCTCGCGCTTCTGGCGCGATTGGCCGACGCCGGCAAGCACGTGGCAGTAATGTCGCACTATAATCATTGGCGCGAACTGGATACCGAAATCGCCCGCGCTGCCATCGCCCGAGTTCGCAATACGGGCGCCGAGATCCGCAGCCAGGGGCCGTTGCTGGCGCATATCAATGACGACCCGGACGTCTGGGCCAGATTGTGGAAGACCCAGGTCAAGCTGGGTATCGTCCCCTATTACATGTTCGTGGAGCGAGATACCGGGGCACGCCGTTACTTCGAAGTACCTCTGGCGCGCGCCTGGGAGATCTATCGGGGTGCAATGCAGCAGTTGTCCGGATTGGGCCGCACCGCACGTGGACCCAGTATGAGCGCGGACGCCGGAAAAGTCGAAGTCCAGGGAGTCACGGAGATCCACGGCGAAAAGGTCTTCGTGCTGCGATTCATCCAGGGACGCAACCCGGACTGGGTACAGCGACCGTTTTTCGCCAAGTACGATGAAAACGCAACTTGGCTGAATGACCTCAAGCCTGCGTTTGGCGAGACGGAATTTTTTTTCGAACAAGCGTTCCATGAAATGCAGGCGAAGCGAGGTGTGATCAACGCGTCGATTACAACCGAACCAAAAGGCATTCAGTAGATCGGTACGCCGGCCTCATAGATCCGGGCGGCGAGTTGACATACTCGCGCCTGTTCATGGTTATCAGCGACTACATGAACGCCGAGGTCCCCGACTACGTAAGCGCATCGCATCACGTCCGGACATCGTCGCGTCGCTGAACAAACGGCTGGTGAGATCCAACTGCCGGGTCGTGGTTCCCACACTTTGGGAGCGCTGTATTCCGCATTTTACGCGGCCAGGCGAACTCTCAGGGTCGCGTCGTCACGATTTCGGACAAAGGCCGCAATCTCGGTTGGGCAACATCCAACTGCAGGCATTACCCACGCATTTTCTCCACGCGGAAGGCAACGACCAGTTTTATGATTCTAAGAGTAAGGTCCTTTTCTCCTGCGATTTGGGGTCAATCTGCCGCCGGCGGAGAAACTGTGTCAACCGGTCAGGCGGCACAGCAAAATCATGCCGCACATGGGCGGTTTTCATAAGCGCTGCATGAAAGGCAGCCGCGTATGCCGTTTCTGGGCAAACATGGTGCGCAATCCCGATATCAGCATGAACGAACCGCAGCACCGACATGCCTTGCCCGGCAAGGCCGTTGGCGAGTTAATCTGGTGGAACGAGGGACCGGCGTGCGGCAACGATCTGCTGATGCAGAACGACTATCGCATTGCATAGACACCTTTCGGCAATCAAGTCGCTGAGGCGCGTCTGACCGCAATCCCATTCAGTTGCGCTAAAACGTGACGAGCTTAAAATGCAGAACACTAAACGCCTAACGAGTCATCCCCCTGAATGACTTTTTGGTGGGCGTTTTTAAGCATATCGTCGATGCTGTTTTGTGACAGCAAGTCCAGACCGAGTCTGTGCGCTGCCGGGATCATGCCGACTGCCGGTAGACCTTTGCGACCCATGTCATTGTGGGTCATTAGCTGTGCTACCAGCACGAGGTCCGCGTAGTCGGCTTTGGTGCGACCGGTTTCACGCCACCAATTGCCGGCAACCCCGGCCGCTACCGCCAGTTCCGATGGCAAGGGCCAGCGACCCAGCAACATACGCCCGGCATCGGCGCTCTGAGCCTGAACACATCTGTCCAAGGCCTCCAAGTCGCTTTCCATCTTCGAATGGCGGTCCGCGTACGACAATATCGCTGCTTCGCCGATGCCTTGGGTCAGTCCGATCAAGGCGGCGAAATGCGGATCGAAATCATCGGTCATCTCGGCAATCATGCGGCTCAGCGCGGCAACCATCAGGCTGCGTTCGCGCCATTCGTGCATACGATAGTTGAGTGCTGCATTGTCTGGCCGGAAGCTTTCCAGCAGGGCACATTGAACCAGCAGTCGATGCGTTCCGGCGCAGCCCAGCCGTTCCGCCGCGATGGCGCAGCTGCGCGCGATCGTGGCTCCCACCGGCGGCGTACTGGCCGCGCGCAGTGCCTTGAGTGCCAGCACCGGATCAAGCATCAGCAAGTCACCGACGCGAATGGGGCTCTCATCCATGTCGGCAACGATACGGCCGATGTTGCGGGCCACGCGCGGGAGAGACCGCAATACCAGCCGATTGCGATTCAAATCGTCGTACAAACGGAACAGTAGTCCGTTCTCGCCTCGGGCGCTCTCTTCGTCGACCGTACCGCTGCCGACTTCATGCACCGAGTAGCCCCCTTCGATCGACTCGATATCGACCGAAGTCAAAAACTCGTCCAGCAGGTCGTCGCTTATTTGCAGATAGCGCACCGGACCGGCGGCCAGTGCGCGCCAGCGTGTCGGACGCAGACGACACAACGGGTTGCGCGCGGCCGGGTCTTTGTGATTGATTATGCGGATATGGCCGTCGTGCGCTTCGAGCCGAACCTTGCCGTCCAGCAGAAAAATCGTAATCGGATCGCGACTGTCCAACTCCACCAGTGCCGTTCCCGATTCCGCTTCATGGACTTCAATTTGCTGCGCCAGTTCCGCGAGGCGATTCGGGTCGACTTGCGACAGGCGATCGAAACGGCGTAAAGCCCCAACGTCAGGGTGCCCTGAGGCTCGGCGCATCCTATAGTCCCCTCTTAAGACATCACGGTGGCTCCCCGGTCAGGGGATCAAAACGGCGGTCGAGGCTCCGACCGTAGCTGCGATGATAACGGATTCACTCGTCATGTAAACGGCAACTTCGCCCGCCCAACCCCAGGTAATACGGACTTTTTTTAGTTCATATGCTGGATTCGCTACGCTCTGTACATATGCCATAAAGCGTAACGGATCGTTGTGACGCACGTCTTACTATTGCGTTGATCGTATGGGATGGACAGCGGTTCGAATGCGTTGCGCCCGGTACAACGCATTGCTTATCAGCATCACTCGGATACGCCGCTTCAGGGCCAGTGATGCAACATGCAGGCTAGACCCGCAAATTGTACGAAGGCAGACGCGAATACCGACGCTAGACTTTATGTCCGGTCTGATTGCGCCGTCGTCTGCCGGGCTCACCCAGCCCTTAGGAGTTGAACGAGGAGCACGGGGACAGCTCCTGCAAGCGATCGGCGCAGAATGTCGGGTGTCAGCCGAGCAGTTGCTCAGTTTCTTGGATCTCGTTGCGGGCGTGCACCAGTAACTCGACAGCGGCGTCATGTCCCCAGGTCTCTAGACCTAGTCGACGAAAGGCCGAGATCTGCTCCGCTTCGGGCGCCCGATCCCGCCGCTGCGTGTCAACAAAGGCGTGATACTGGGCAACCTGAACCAGGTCGATATAGTCGGCTGGTGTCGTCGTACTGCGCTGCCAGTCCTCCGCGTGGCGCGCGACATCGGGCAGCGGCTCGGGCAGTTTCCAATAGGTCAGAAGTTTTTCGCCGATTGGGCCGCGCAGGCGTTGCGCGATCGCCTCCAACTCCACGGCCGGTGTGTTCTCGTCGATCAGCGGTTCGATATAGGCGACGATCGCGATTTCGCCGATGTCGTGCGCCAGGCCGGCAAGCAGCGCGAAATCCGGATCGAACTTTCCCGCCCGCTTAGCCAGTACCTGACTTAAAGCGGCGACCAAGCGACTGTGTTCCCACAACTTTTTCATGTGATTCCGTAAAGTTGTGTTTCGGGTGCGGAAGAGCTCTCTGAGGGTAAGCGCCACGACCAGTTTGTGGGTCGTGTTCAGGCCCAGGCGCACCACGGCGTCTTCCAGCGACTTGGTTGCCGCGCGCCCGGCAAAGCGTGCACTGTTGGCGGTCCTAAGTAGCTTTGTAGCGATCGCCGGATCGGCCTCGATAGCCTTCGCAACAGTGCCGGCGGTGGCGTTTTCGTCGCTGACGGCTTCGCCAACGCGAATCGCGATTTCCGGCAGACTTGGCAGGAACAGCTTTTCTTGCTCGAGATCCGCCTCGATATCGGCCGTGAGCTGGAACTCCAGCTCCATCTCTTCCTGCGAGGCCTCTTCCAGGACTTCGTAGCCTAGCAGGGCGAGATCGCGCACGGCCTTGTCCACTCGGTTCAGCAATTCGGTATCGACCCGTAAGAAACTGACCGGCGTGGCTGCGGTCACGTCATAGTGAGCGGGCCGGAGACGCGCCACGGGGTCGTTTGCCGATGGATCGGTGTGATTGACGTACATCACGCTGCCGTCGGCTGCGGTCAACCGCAGGCATCCTTCCAGCAGATAGATGGTCGATGTGTCCGTGCTGCCCTTCTCCAGCAGGCGTGTTCCCTTGCCAGCGTTGGAGACGACTACGTCTTGCGCGATCTTCGTGAGTTGTTCGGTGTCGAGATCCTTAAACGCAGTTAACTGGCTCAAGGTGGTTACAGATGGATGGTTCAAAACGCATTATTCACTGGCTGTTCGGGATGAATTGCGTATCGGCGTGGATCACAAAGACTTGAAGCAGCGGGCGTGACGTGCAACCGGTCCCGGACACGAAAAAACCCGCCGGTAGCGGGTCTTTTAGGGCAACCACTCAGCTTTTCAGAGCGCGCTGGATCCCACTATCTTATGGGATATTTCAACAACTTTCATCGCTTTTTCCATATATGTCTGTCGATAATCCTTCAACAACCCCTGCTGCGAAAAATAGTAGTCTTTGCCCGAGATCCCGTGCTGGTGTTCATAGTCGATAAACTGTTTTTGCAGGTCGATCATTTCGTCGATCAACTTCGCTTTTTCGGCCTTGAGGCTTGCGATATCGTCGCTCATTAGCGTCTCCTGGTTCGTACGGCTTGCAATGACCGCACGCAGTAAGTGCGGATTTACTAATATAACATCACGCACAGAGCGGACTCCAGCCATAAGCGCTATCCCGAATGGGATAGGCGCGGGCCTTTTCGGAGATAGCCATCAATTGTCGGTAACCTCATTGCCAGACTGGCGTGTGGCAGTAAGCGACCTTCCGTCGACTCCAGTTATCACGCGCCAGAGTGCCGAATCTGGTCAACAACCGCAATCCACGGCCGGCCTTGGTGAGTTGAGCGTCAGGGCGCCGGTGAGTTGCGTAACGCCCTCGAGTTGGTGACGCTTCAGATAGTCGCTGATGCCCTGGTTGATCTTGGGTAACACCAGCGGGTCGTAGAACAGCGCCGTACCGATGCCAACGGCGTTCGCCCCCGCCAGCAGAAACTCGATCGCGTCTTCCGCTGTAACCACGCCGCCTTGGCCGATGATCGGAATGCCGTGCGGTCGCGTGACCTGATAGACTTGGTGAACCTTGAGCAGCGCGATCGGTTTGATCGCCGGACCGGACAGACCTCCCTGGTTGTTGCCTATGTGGGGCGTACGGCTTTCGATATCGATCGCCATTCCCATCAAGGTGTTGATCACCGCGAACGCATCCGAACCGGCTTCGATACAGCGGCGGGCATTTTCGGCGATGTCGGTCTGATTCGGTGACAGTTTGGTGATCAAGGGCTTGTCGGTAGCCTTGCGGCAGATTTCCACCACGCGCGCCGACATAGTCGGATCGTTGCCGAAGGCGACGCCGCCTTCCTTGACGTTCGGGCAGGAAATATTGATTTCGATGGCGTCTATCGGCGAGTCATCGAAGCGGCGCGTGACCTCGAAATATTCCTCGACCGTCGAACCCGATACGTTGGCGATAAAGCGGGTTTCGGAGAAATCCAGCTTTGGCAGGATGTCGTCCACGACTCGGTCTACCCCCGGATTCTGCAAGCCGATAGCGTTCAGCATCCCTTCCGGCGTCTCGTAAACGCGGTGGGGCGGATTTCCCAAGCGGGCTTGACCGGTGGTGCCCTTGAGGCAGACAGCGCCCGCGTCCCGGTTGGAGAAACCGTGCACACGCGTGTACTCTTCACCGAAACCGACGCAACCAGACAACAGCACTAGCGGCGTTGCGAAGTCCATGCCGCAAAAATCGACCGCGAGTCTGCGGTTCGGAGCCTTGCTCATGCTACCTTCCGAAAACATGATATCCCGTGTTTCACGTCGTTCTCTATCAGCCTGAAATCCCGCCGAATACGGGTAATATTATACGCTTGTGCGCTAACACCGGCAGTTGCTTGCACCTAATCGAGCCATTGTCGTTCGAGCTTGACGATAAGCGCTTGCGGCGCGCCGGTCTCGATTATCATGAATTTGCCGATCTCCAGGTACACAAATCGCTGGAGCTTTGCCTCGAGTCACATGACAGGCGTCGCGTTTATGCCTTGAGCACCCGCGCGACGACGCCTGTGTACGAACATCGTTTCCACCCGGGCGACGTGCTGCTGTTCGGTCCGGAAACCCGGGGTCTGCCGCAGCGGCTACTGGATGCCCTGCCGCCGGAGCAATGTCTCCGGTTGCCGATGCGACCGGCACAGCGCAGCTTGAATCTGTCCAACACCGTGGCGGTTGTCGTCTACGAAGCGTGGCGCCAGATCGGGTTCGAGGGTGCGTCTCGATGAGGGTAACCAGACCGCCGGTGGCGCTGCGCGGTCGCGCAATAATCATTAGGAAGAGACTCGGGCGGCAAGCGGGCTGGGCAGTTTGCCTCAAGGGGCGCCGCGAACCCTTCTCTGGGGGCTCGCGACAAATTCCTTGATGTCGACACCCTTGGAACCAACCGTCCAGGACCCTGCAACTAAAAAAACCGCAGTTGATCGCTTCGAGTAATACCCAACACATTGATCTATCGAAGATTATGAGCTGCACCACGATTCACTCATGGGGTGAACACCACTACGCCACCAGAGCATGTCCCGCACGGTGCCTGGCGGCGTTTTAACTCGTTGGAATAGCGCGACTATTACTCCGGGCATCCTGCCACTCGCCCTCCGGTCCAGCTATCGGTGTTCAAATCACTCCATGCGTTTTAGTCCGCCTCGTCATGCCTTGCCGAACACCAAGCGGAACACACCCTGGAGGCCGTCCAACTGCGGTTTTTAAGTTCAACCGGTATACGATAAATCAATGAGTTAGCGGATATTTGACGAGATGTCTTCACCCCAACGAGCGCTGCGCTGTTGCGCGACGCACACTGGCGCGGCAATGCGAATCGGATAACGGGCCGGTCGCGGGATGTTTCGGTTCACGGACGTCGACGGCCTCGCGCCCTATCCGGTCTCCGCCTTGGGGCGTCTCTCTAGCAGGTGTCGCACGGCCGTCTTGGGTGACAGCCCCTCGTATAGCACGCGAAAGGTCTGCTCGGTGATCGGCATTTCGACCTGCAGGCGTTGCGACAGATGGAATACCCCCCTGGCGGTACCGACGCCTTCGACTTCCTGGCCGATCTGCTCACGGGCCTGTTCGACGCTGCGCCCGTCGGCCAACGCCAGCCCCATGCGGCGGTTGCGTGATTGATTGTCGGTGCAGGTCAAAGCGAGATCGCCCAGTCCCGCCAAACCCATAAAGGTGTGGGTGCGCGCGCCCAAGGCGACACCCAGACGGGTTATTTCGGCGAGCCCGCGCGTAATGAGTGCCGCTCGGGCGTTGGCGCCGAAACCGAGACCGTCAGAGATGCCGGCCGCAATGGCCATCACGTTCTTCGCCGCGCCACCCACCTGGACGCCGATGATGTCGTCACTGGTGTAGGCGCGAAAACTGCCGCCGCTCAGGTAACTGGCCAGGCGGTGGGCATGCTCGGGATCGGTAGACGCGACCGTAATGGCGGTCGGCAGGCCGCGCGCCACTTCGCCGGCGAAGGTCGGGCCGGAAAGCACGGCGAGCGCCGCTTGTGGGAATATACTCTGCGCCACTTCGTGCAGCAGCTGACTGCTCTGTGGTTCGAAGCCTTTGGTGGCCCAACTGATCGACGCAGGGTTGCGGCGCGTTTGTGCGATTTCCCCCAGAACCCGGCTGAAAGCGTGGCTGGGAACCACGACCAAAAGCTCACCGGCGCCGTCGATGGCACGGGCCAGATCGGCGACGGGTGACAAGCCGGTCGGCAATCCTACACCAGGGAGAAACTGTTGGTTGACGCGCTGCGCGGCAAGCCGGTCAACGTGGCGGGGGTCGTGTCCCCACAAGCGCACTTCGGCGCCCTGGCGGGCGAGCAATACCGCCAGCGCCGTTCCCCAAGAGCCGGCGCCGGCGACCGCGATTGCGGGACGGTGGGTCAAGCGATCAGTGTTTGGCGTCGCTGGCCGCCGCCTCCTCCTGCTGGCGTTGCTGTTGCTGGGCGAACATGGCCTCGAAATTCACCGGCGCGAGCAACATCTGCGGAAAACTGCCGCGTGTAATAAGGTCCGAGATGGCTTCACGCGCATAAGGAAAAAGCACATTGGGGCAATATATCCCCAGCATCGGGCCCATTTCCTCCTCCGGGATGTTCTTGATAAAAAAGATGCCTGCCTGGTGCACCTCGGCGAGGAAGCTGGTGTTTTCGCCTTGCTTGGCGGTAACGGTCACCGAGAGCACCATTTCGTAGTGGTCGTTGTTCAACTTAGAGGCTGCGGTATTCAACTGGATGTTAATCTCCGGTTTCCATTCACCCGAAAACACCTCGGGGGCGTTCGGTGCTTCGAAGGAAAGGTCTTTGACGTAAATGCGCTGGATGGCGAATTGTCGCTGGTCGGCGTTCGCCTGCTGATCTTTCTCACTCATTGGAGGTCCTTAAAGTGTAAATATGGTTAGTTTGGTTCGTTACGCGAAGCGGTTCCCAGCGTCGGTTCGAACGCCTGCCAGGTAATCAGTCAACCGCGCTTGACAGGCAGATTTGCGTTTTCCCAAGCCAGCATGCCGCCGCGCAGATTGTGTGCCCGTTCGTATCCGGCCTGGCGCAAAATGCGCACGGCCGCGCCCGAACGCGAGCCCGAACGGCAACAGACGACAACTGGCCGGTCTTTGTGTTTATCGAGTTGACCGAGCTGATTCTTGAATCCGTTTAGCGGGATATTGACGGCGTTGATGATGTGGCCGTCTTTGAACTCGGCCATGGAGCGTACGTCCACGATCACGGCGTCGTCATGATTGATCAGTTCGGTCGCCTGGCGCGGATCAACCGCGTATTTGCCACCGGGGTCGGTGGCCAGGTTGATGATGAGCAACGAGAGAATAACGAAGAACGCGGAAACCAGCACGACGTGGTTGCCGGCAAACTCCATGATTTGTTCCATGGGTAACAGACCTGTTTACACAGCGCCAGTAAAACCGGGGCTGCACACGTTGCGGAGGCCTCGCCAGGAAGTCTCCCACCATTCCGAGGTACGATGCCTTGAGCGAACGCCCCCTCGGCGAATTTCACCGGCTCGTCGAAGGGACGGGTCTCTAGTGCTCCTGAGTACAGAAGACTTCGCGCATCATACCGATCAGCTGCAAAGTGCGATTGTCGCTCACTCGGTAGAATACCCGATTCGCGTCTTTGCGGGAGGTGAGAATACCCTTATCGCGCAAGATGGCAAGATGTTGCGATATATTACTTTGCGATGTGCCGACATTGTCGACGATGTCCTGAACGCTCACTTCCTGGTCGCTCAGGGTGCAAAGAATCTTCAAGCGCAGGGGGTGAGACATGGCTTTGAGCGAGCGTGACGCGCGCTCGATGTCCTCATCCCCTTCCAGAAGATGCATATCGGAGTCAAAATCGAATTCGCTTGAATTTGTCATTTCTACTTTATCGAAGAGCTCCACTGCGGCTTACCCCATCCTCGGCCCTTTTTACTAGGCTCTAATAGAATAATACACTGTATTCGTGTTTTTTTTTAAATTACCATGATAGGGAAGGTTTTTCATCCTGATACGGGTAGCAGCTCGGCGCAGTTAGTGGTTCAATGCGCGTCAAAGGTGGCAAACCAGTTCGGGTCCTAAGATCTCACAGTAACTCGCTGTTAATTTGCGAGTTGCGGTAATTCCACAGGATTTGGCCAAACAATGAGAAATGACGGATAAAGCGCGGCCCGCCGTTCTTGTCGTCCTGGACGGATGGGGCCTGAGCGATAGCGACGAATCGAACGCTATTCAGGCGGCACGCACGCCGGTGTGGGATAGGTTGTGGAACTCCTACCCGCACACCGCGATCACGGCGTCCGGCTCCGCCGTAGGCTTGCCGGGTGGTCAGATGGGCAACGCGGAGGTCGGTCACCTGAACCTGGGCGCGGGCCGTGTGGTCTACCAGGAATTCACGCGTGTCAGCCGGTCTATTCGCACCGGCTCGTTTTACAACAACCGCACACTGACCGATGCCGTCGATCTGGCCACCGCGAACGACACCGCCGTGCATGTGCTCGGCTTGTTGTCACCCGGCGGGGTACACAGCCATGAGGACCACATTCACGCCATGGTAAAACTGGCGGTGGAGCGCGGCGCGCGGCGTGTCCACCTGCATGCGTTTCTCGACGGGCGCGACATGCCACCCAAGAGCGCAGCCGATTCGCTGGCCGCAATGGATGAGGTGTTCGCTCAGCTGGGCCACGGGCGCATCGCCAGCATTGTTGGCCGCCATTACGCGATGGACAGAGATCACCGCTGGGAGCGGATCGAGCAGGCCTACGATTTGATCACCCAGGGCGTTGCCGCGTATCGCGCCGCCGATACGCAACAAGCCCTGTCAATGGCCTATGAGCGTGGCGAAACCGACGAATTCGTCAAGCCGACCTGCATCGTTCCGCAAGGTAGCGAACCGGGTTTAGTACACGATGGCGATGTCGTCATCAACATGAACTACCGCTCGGATCGCGCACGCCAGATCACCCGTCCGTTCATCGAACCCGAATTTGGCGGTTTCAGACGCAAGGTCACGCGTGCGATAGCGGGTTATGTCAGCTTGACGGAATACAACAAGGATTTTGATACACCGGTCGCTTACCCACCCGAACGATTACCCAACACCTTCGGAGAATATATCGCGAACTTGGGCTTGCATCAGCTCCGCCTGGCGGAAACCGAGAAGTACGCGCACGTAACCTTCTTCTTCAACGGCGGCGTCGAGCAACCAAACGAAGGCGAAGACCGCTTGTTGATACCGTCTCCGAAAGTGGCCACCTATGATCTGCAACCCGAAATGAGCGCGTCCGAGGTCACGGATGCTCTGGAGGCGGCGATCAAGAGCGGCAAATATGATGCGATCATCTGCAACTACGCCAACGGCGATATGGTCGGCCACACTGGAAAACTAGATGCAGCGGTGAAGGCTGTTGAGAGTCTGGATCAGTGCTTGGGACGGGTGGTGGCTGCGCTGGAAACGGTCGGTGGCGAGATGCTGCTGACGGCCGACCATGGTAACGTTGAGCAGATGATGAACCCCGAAACGGGTCAGGCGCATACCGCGCATACCTGCAATCCCGTACCACTGGTCTATTTCGGTCAACGCAAGGCGATGCTCGCCGACAAAGGCGCATTGTGCGATATCGCGCCCACGCTGTTACAGATCATGGCGCTGCCGCAGCCCGCCGAGATGACGGGACGTCCGTTGCTGGAGTTTGAAGGGGCTGAAGCTGCCGTCGCCTGAAATTCCGGTACCCGGAGGTTTTTGTGCGGCGTAGCCGTGGACGAATCGAATTGCTAGGCAGGGCGGTATATGCGGGATTCTGCGTATGTTTCGCGTTCGCGGTTGCCGCCACCGAAACAGAACAGCATCGGGTTCAGCTGGAGTCGATCAAGGGTCGCATCGATCTTATTCAGCAGCGGATGCGGGCAACGCGCGGCGAGCAAGACCAGTTGACCGAAGCGCTGCAGGCCGCCGAACAGCAGATCGGCGTCGTGACCAAGCGCATTCACGGGCTGACCGGCGAAATCGAGGCGCTGAACCGATCATTGACTGACCTGCACCGGCGCGAGCAGGCTCAGCTTGCCGATCTCAACGGGCTGCGCGAGATGCTCGCACAACAAATCTATGCCGCTTACGCGATGGGGCGCCAGGAGCGCCTGAAGGTTTTTCTCAACCAACATGACCCCGCCCTGCTCAGCCGTGTCATGACCTACTATGACTATCTCAACCGTGCGCGGGCCAGACGCATGGCGGAAATCGAGCAAGGGTTGGCGGCGCTACGGGCAACGCAACGGGAGATCTCGGACCAGGAGGGCGCATTGCGGCAGCTTCGTGGCTCGGAACTTGCGTCCCGCACATCGCTCGAACAACAACAGGAGCGTCGTCACGCCGTGTTGGCGTCCCTGGCGAGCGAACTGCGCAACGCCGACCAGGAGTTGGCCGGTTTAAGGGGCGACGCCAAGCGCTTGCGACAGTTGTTGGCGGAAATCGAACAAGCCCTGGCCGATATACCGGATACCAATCCGGACGCCGAGCGCTTTGACCGACGCAAAGGCAGTCTGCGGTGGCCCGCGAAAGGTGAAATAGCCGCGCGGTTCGCCAGTCCGAAGTTCGGTGGTTTAAGTTGGGACGGTGTTATGATCAGCGCGCCGCAGGGTCGCGAAGTTCACGCCGTGCATCACGGTCGCGTGGCCTTTGCGGACTGGTTGCGGGGTTTCGGGCTGCTACTGATCCTCGATCATGGGGGAGGCTGGATGACCCTGTACGGGCATAACCAGAGTCTGTTCAAGGAGGCGGGCGATTGGGTGGAAGCGGACGAACCCGTGGCGCTGGTCGGTAACAGTGGTGGGCGACAGACTTCCGGAGTGTATTTTGGCATTCGTCACCAGGGTAAGCCGATCGATCCCGGTCGCTGGTGTCGCAAGCCCCGAGGTCGGCGGGTTGGTTGAGCGCCGTACGAGAGTGAGTGATGAAACATAAGTTGCGATTTCTGACATTGGCGGCGGCGCTCAGTCTGCTTGGCGTAACCGTGGTTGTCGGCCAAGGCGTTCAGGCGAAACGAGCCGACGAGAAGGCGGCTTTACCGCTTGAGGAACTGCGGACCTTTGCTGAAGTGTTCGGCCGGATCAAGAGTGACTATGTAGAACCGGTGCCGGACAAAGAGATGCTGCGGCACGCCATTCAGGGGATGTTGAGCGGACTCGATCCGCATTCGTCATATTTGAGCGAAGATGAATTCAGTGACCTGCGTGTCGGTACCAGCGGCGAGTTTGGCGGCCTGGGCATCGAAGTGGGTATGGAAAACGGGTTTGTCAAAGTTATTGCGCCGATCGATGACACGCCGGCGCAACGCGCCGGCATCCAGGCTGGCGATCTGGTTATCCGCATCGACGGCAAGCCGGTCAAGGGCCTGAGCCTGGACGAGGCAGTGAAGATGATGCGCGGCAAACCGGGCAGCGAGATCGTCCTGAGCATCTTGCGCGAAGGCAGCGAAAAACCGCTGGAAATAACGGTCGTGCGGGACGTCATCAAGGTTGCCAGCGTGAAGCATCGGGAACTGGAACCCGGATTCGGGTACGTACGCATATCACATTTCCAATCACGCACGCCCGAAGACGTGTTAAATGCCTTGAGCAAGATTAAAAAGAAAACGGGCGGTGTCCTGAAGGGATTGGTGTTGGATCTACGCAACAATCCGGGCGGCGTACTCAACGCTGCGGTGGCGATCAGCGACGCGTTCCTGACCGACGGCACGATTGTCTACACCGAGGGTCGGGTAAAGGATTCTCAGTTGAAATTCAAAGCGGCTCCCGACGATCTTATCGAAGGGGCGCCGCTGGTCGTACTGGTCAACGGAGGATCGGCATCCGCGTCGGAAATTGTCGCTGGTGCGCTGCAGGACCACAAACGCGCCGTTATCATGGGACGCCAGACGTTCGGCAAAGGTTCGGTGCAGACGATTATTCCGATCAATGACAAGACCGCAATCAAGTTGACCACGGCGCGCTACTACACCCCCAACGGGCGTTCAATTCAGGCGGAAGGGATCAAACCGGATATTCTGCTCGACAAGGTTACGGTCGCCGCGGTCGGAAACGACATCGCAGAGAACCTTAAGGAATCCGATCTTACCGGCCACCTATCCAACCCGAATGGCGACAACGGCGACGCGAATGATAAATCAGCAGAGCGTTTGGTGGAAAAGGATTACGAGCTCAGTGAGGCTCTGAACCTGCTCAAAGGTCTAGCGATTCTGCGGCCGAGTGGGGATCGCGGCTGACCGTGCGAACAGCACGATCGCGCTGGCTGCTCGGCGTCGTCTTACTCTGGGCGGCGGCATCGATCGGTGCGACTCACGCGCCCGCGATCGCGATCATTATCGACGACGTGGGCTACGATTTATCCCTCGGACGGCAGGCGCTGAACCTGCCTGGAGCGGTTACGTACGCCTTTCTTCCCGGATCGCCGTATGCGACCGAGTTGGCGCAAGCGGCACACTTCAACGGTAGAGAGGCCATGGTTCACATGCCAATGGAGGCCTTGAACGGCGCAGCGCTGGGCCCGGTTGGGCTCACGCAGAGCATGACCCCGGACGAACTGCGGCAGGGTGTGCTGGACGGCCTGCGCGAGGTACCCCATGCCGTGGGCGTGAACAACCATATGGGCAGTCTGTTGACCCGCCATCCCGAGGCCATGCATCACGTCATGACAACCTTGCGCGAGCAGGGCGGTTACTATTTTGTCGACAGCCGCACTAACGAACATACCGTGGCACAGGATATGGCGGAAGTGCATGGGCTTCCATCCACGCGGCGCGACGTGTTTTTGGACAATGTGCGCGAGGAGGCTTACATCATTCGGCAGTTTCGCCAATTGATTGAGCTGGCGCTCGCGCGCGGAAGCGCGATTGCCATTGCCCACCCACATCCCGAGACATTATCCGTACTAAAGCGCGAATTACCCAGACTGGCGCAGCGCGGCCTGGGTTTGTTGCCTGTGTCGCGCATCATCGAGCGTCAACAAAGGAGTCCCGAATGGCACGTGTCCTCGTACCCCTCGCAGCTGGCTGCGAAGAACTCGAAGCAGTAACCATTATCGATCTATTGCGGCGGGCCGGTATTGAGGTCGTAACCGCTGGTTTGAAAGACGGCCCGGTCAAAGCCAGTCGAGGCGTGGTGCTGTTGCCCGACACGACACTGGATAACGTGCTCGGCGATGATTTCGACATGATCGTGCTACCTGGCGGCCTGCCAGGTGCCGATCACCTCGACCAGGATCCGCGTATCCATAAACTTTTACAGGGATTGGCCGAACAAGGTAAGTACACAGCCGCGATTTGTGCGGCTCCCAAAGTCCTGGCTAATGCCGGCATGTTGGAAGGGCGTGCTGCGACCTCCTATCCGGGGGTCATCGACGCCATGGACCTGCCAGCCACCCGGGTGCTCGAGCAAGCGGTGGTCGTCGACGGAAAAGTCGTGACATCTCGGGGCCCCGGTACCGCGATGGACTTTGCATTGGAACTCATTGAACAGCTAGAGGGTAAAGCTCAGCGAGATGCTGTCGAAGCACCCCTTATGCGTCCTACCGGTTGAGGCAAAAACGCATGCGGCGTCTGATCAAGTCTGTATTTGTTCTGGTATTGGCCGTGGGAGTCACTTATGGTGCGGCGAAAGGTTACCTCTATTACCGCGTCAAACAGGCGCTGGACGATCTGGCCTACCGGGCGGAGAACCTCGGTAATGAGTTCGCGTACGGCGCCATCGAGACCGATCTGCGCGGTCAGGTGGCGGTCAACGACCTGAGCTTCACGACCAACGGGTTGACACAACCGCTGACTGTAGAACAGATTCGGATCAGCGGTCCCGACGCGTTGTATTTTCTCGATCCGCGGAATAGCTGGTCGACACCGACCACAGGTGGCAAGCCTCCGCCCAGGTTGCGTGTCAGCATGGTGGGTATGCAAACCCCGCCACTGCATGAACTGCCCGGTCAAACGATCGCAACCGACCCGATGATACCGCTCGACGGCTGCGGTGCCGGTGCGGCGGACCAAGCTGCAATGCTCGCAGCGCTGGGCATTGATCGAATGGTGCTGGACGGCGAGTTCGGCTGGGATTTCGATGACGTCGACGACCGCCTGAAAGTCGAACTTCGGGCCGACTATCCGGAAATACAATCGATCGCCATGCGTATCGATCTGGCTGACGTCACGCCGGAAATGCTGCAGAACCGGGCATCGATGCCGCAGCTCGCGAGATTGGAGACATCGATCGCAGTTGACCCCGCGTTTGGCAACAAGTTCGCCATGATTTGTGGGGAGCGACTCGGCATTGCGCCCGACGAATTCAAGTCCAGGTTCGTCACCGAGCGGCTGCAGGATATGGAAACAACGGGGCTGAAACTGGGTGCCGGTTTGCGCTTTGCCATGCAGACCTTCGTCGACAATTGGGGCGAAATAAAGCTGATCGCCACACCGAGCGAGCCGGTCGGTCTGTTGAGTATGGTTTTCATGCCTCCGGATCGGTTGCTCGAGACGCTGAATGCTAACCTGAGAGTCAACAACACGGACATCAGCGATCTCAGCTTCAATTGGTCGCCGCCGGAAGGCGGTATGACCAGTTTCGGCGCCTTGGTCGGTAGCGAACAGCCCACGCAACAGACGCCGCCCAGGCGGCGAATCCGCTACGAAAATTACTGGGTGAACGTAAACGCGAGCGGTCTGGGCGGTTACCTGCGCCGTGAGGTGCGTTTGTATACCGCCGATCAGCCGCCGCGTGAGGGAATACTGCTGGCTGTGCGGGACGGGACGGCGGAAGTACAGCAAAGAATTCACGGCGGAAAATTCACCGCGTATGTGTCCGTCGACGAAATCACCCGGGCTGAAGTGCAGTCACGACGTGAGATTCAGTCTGCCCAATCAACGCCGCAGTAAGGCAAAAGCGAGCAATCCGATACCCGACAGGCCAAGTCCGCTCGACAACACGGTCAGGGTGGTCGCAGACAAGGATACACCGCCCTGGGTCAACAGCAGCACACCGCAAATCAGTAGCGCCGCTGCCCGTCTGCCAGTTCGTCGCGGATCGCTCCGAGCTGATCCGATTGCCAGCGCAGCGTCAATTGACCCCGCGTGGCGTCGCGTAGTGCCCGGAATGCCAGGTGCGGCAGCTCCGGCAGTTCCTCGGACAGTTTTGGCAGCGATGCCTTGATGCGATAGGCGAAGGCCTCCGGTCCGACCTGTTGCGCCATCCATTTCTCCATAAAGGGTTTGGCAGTGGTCCACAGGTCGAGTTGCGGATAGAGCTGGCGGCCCAGGCCTTCGATATTGAGCAGGGTCTTCTGCAGCAGTACCAGTTGCGGTTGCACTTCCATATTGAAGCGTCTGGCGACCTGAAACAGGCGCAGTAGAAAATGCCCGAAAGAAATCTCGCTGATGGGTTTTTCCCAGATCGGCTCCGACACCGTGCGGATGGCGGCTTCGAACTCCTCGATCCGGGTATCTCTCGGCACCCAGCCCGATTCTACGTGCAGCTCGGCGACCCGCCGATAGTCGCGATCGAAAAAAGCAATCAGATTTTCCGCCAGATAGCGTTGGTCGTCCGAGGTCAAGGTCCCCATGATGCCGAAATCGACCCCTATATAGCGCCCTCCTGATTCTACGAAGATGTTGCCTGGGTGCATGTCGGCATGGAAGAAATTATCACGAAACACCTGTGTGAAAAAGATCTCTACGCCGCGTTCGCCCAGCATTCGCATACTGATGCCTTGCGCCAAGAGCTGATCGATCTCATCGACGGGGGTGCCGTAAACGCGTTCCATGACCATTACATCGTGCCGGCAATAGTCCCAGTACACTTCAGGGACATACAGCAGTTCGCTGGGTGTGAAATTACGCTTCAGCTGTGAAGCGTTGGCGGCCTCGCGCAGCAGATCAAGTTCGTCGAGTATCGTTTTCTCGTATTCCTGAACCACTTCCACGGGGCGCAGTCGGCGCAGTTCCGATGAATATCTCTGCGCCAGGCGCGCGAGGGTGAAGAGCAGTTCCACGTCGCGACGAATGGTCTTTTTGATACCGGGCCGTACGACTTTGACGACAACGTCCTTGCCGTCGCGTAGGCGCGCGGCGTGCACCTGCGCGATCGATGCGGACGCAAGCGGTCGCGTATCAAATTCCGCGAAGACTTGCCGCACCGATTGCCCCAGGGCGTTTTCGATCAGCGCGCGCGCCTGCTCGCCGGGAAACGGTGGGACCTCGTCCTGCAATTTCGTCAGTTCAACCGCAATGTTGTCGGGCAACAGATCACGCCGGGTCGAGAGTATCTGCCCGAACTTCACATAGATGGGACCCAGGTCTTCCAGCGTGCGCCGGACGCGAACGCCATAATCCGGTCGGCGGCCGCGATCGACCCAATAGAACGGTGACAGAAAACGGAAGAATCGGATGGGCCGAAACAGGTGCGCCGCCAGGATATACTCGTCGAGACCGTGACGCAGCAGAACCCAGGCGATGTGAATGACCCGCAGGCTTTCGCGAATCGGGATCACGATTTATCCCGCTTGGCCAGACTGCGCTGCAATCGCTCCAGGCGCGCAGCGAGTCGCTCGATATCGTCGCGCAACGCGTCCACGTCGGTGTAAAAGTGTTCGGCTTCGAGCCGGGTTGGCAGCAGGCGCGCCTCTTCGGTCAGATATTCTCCGATATTGGCCTGCGCGGTCGCGGCACTGTCCTCCAGGTAAGCGGTGAACCGCCGGCCACGACGCCCGATTTGATGCGCAACCACGTCCCCGGTAAGACGGGACAGCTGCTCTTCCCAGTCGATGTCCAGGCCGCCCAGTATCTCGCCGAACCGGTGCGCCAGTTCGGTATCGCCGTTAACGGCCACGTTACCGGCGAACAATTCCTTCGCGCCCGCCGCGCTCGAGCCGGAGCGCCACAGATCCATTGGGCTGCCGCGCAGCAAGCAATCGGGCGCGCCGTCGATCCGGTTGTACGCCTGCAGACGCCCATCGGCTGTCGGGACGAGATACAGCGTGTACTCCAGGCCGGTCAGTTGCAACGCGATCACCGCGCCATGCAGCGCCGCTAGGCGCTCGCGCGCGTCCGGATCCAGATTGACGTAGGCGTTGAGCGTCTGCTCCAGTCCCGCGAGCGCGAATTCGCCTATCTTCATGACCTGCGACGCGCTTCGTTCAAAGCTTGTAGCCGCGGTGGATGGCAACAATTCCACCGGTGAGGTTATGCACGTCGCAGCGCTCGAATCCAGCGTCCTCCATCATTCCCTTCAGCGTTTCCTGGTTCGGATGCATGCGGATCGATTCGGCAAGATAGCGGTAACTGTCCGCGTCCCTGGCCACGACCCTGCCGATTGCCGGCAGCAATGTGAATGAGTACAGATCGTAGAGTTTTTCCAGCGGCTTGTTGGTGGGCTTGGAGAACTCCAATACCAAAGCACGGCCGCCCGGTTTCAGGGCGCCATACATCGCGCGCAACGCACGCTGTTTGTCGGTGACGTTGCGCAACCCGAAGGCGATGGTGATGCAGTCGAAACAGTTGTCCGGAAAGGGCAATGTCTCGGCATCGACCTGCGCAAAGCCGATGTTGCCCGAATGCCCCTGATCGATCATGCGATCTCGGCCGCGCGCCAGCATGGCACCGTTGACGTCGGTCATAAGGACTAGCCCATCGGGTCCGACCAGGCCCGAAAACCGGTCAGCCAGGTCGCCGGTTCCGGACGCGAGGTCCAGGACTTTTTGTCCGCGCCGGATGCCGGAGAGTTCCACGGTAAAGCGCTTCCAAACCCGATGTATGCCCAGCGACATCAGGTCGTTCATCAGGTCGTAACGGTCCGCAACGGAATCGAAAACGCCTCGCACAAGGTCGGCCTTTTTCTCGACGGCAACTTCCTGATAACCGAAATGGGTGGTCTTGGAATTCTCCGCCATCTGCATCACCTCGCTGGACTGCCCCGATCAGGACGCGGGCTCTTTACGCTGGTAGCCCGCCGCTTTGAGTTCCTCCAGATACTCGGCCCAGAGTTCGTCAAAATGCTTACCCAAATTGTACAGGGTTTCCCAAGAGTAGATCCCGGTGTTGTGTTCGTCGTCGAAGTGCAACAGGACCGCGTAGTTGCCCACCGGTTCGATCTTGTCGATGTTAACGTTCTCTTTGCCGAGCGGTACCTTGCGCTGTCCGGGGCCGTGCCCCATGACCTCGGCCGATGGCGAGTAGACGCGCAGATACTCGGCGGGCAGTTTGAAGTTCTCCCCTGCTTCGAAGCTGATTTCAAGTACGCGGGACAAGCGGTGCAGATTGATTTCTTTCGGTGGCGTTTGATGCATGATGACAGTCCTAGGTATCGCTTTATGTATGTGCGGCGGGCCGCCGATCGGTACGCCTGGGAGGCTGTCCGAGAATAGCGGTCGCCACGCGGGCGTTCCAAATGGAGGCATGTTTTGCGATCATTTGAGGCGAATAGTGGTGACTGTTTATCGAGAATGATCGATTGACAGGACCAAATTGGGGCGTCCGCAGTAGTTCAGTATATTCTCGGACAGCCTCCTAGAGTATGTACCGGGCCAGGTCTTCGTCGTCGGCCAGTTCGCCGAGGTGCTCATTGACGTAGTTCAGGTCCACCGTCAGGGTTTCTGCCTGGTGTTCCGACGCCGCGTAGGAGATGTCTTCCAGCAGACGTTCCAATACGGTGTGGAGGCGTCTGGCACCGATGTTTTCGGTACGTTCGTTGACCTGCCAGGCGATCTCGGCAATGCGTCTGATGCCGTCGTCGGTGAATTCGAGGATAACGCCTTCGGTGCCCAGCAACGCCTGGTATTGCTCGGTCAGCGACGCGTCGGGTTCGGTGAGTATGCGTACGAAATCGTCCGTGGTCAGCGCGGTGAGTTCGACGCGGATGGGCAGGCGACCCTGCAGTTCCGGAATCAAATCGGAGGGTTTGGCCAGGTGAAAGGCGCCTGAGGCGATAAACAGGATGTGGTCGGTGCGCACCATGCCGTGTTTGGTGGATACCGTGCAACCTTCGACCAGGGGAAGCAGGTCGCGCTGCACCCCTTCCCGCGAGACGTCCGCACCCTGGTGTTCTGAGCGGCTGGTGACTTTGTCGATCTCGTCGAGAAAAACGATGCCGTGCTGCTCCACGCTTTCCAGGGCGCGAATCTTCAGATCTTCCTCGTTGATGCGCTTGCCGGCTTCTTCGTCGCGCAGCAGCTTGATCGCATCCTTGATGCGTAGCTTGCGGCGCCGCGTGCGGCCGGCGCCCAGATTCTGAAACATGCCCTGGAGCTGGCTGGTCATTTCCTCCATTCCGGGCGGCGCCATTATCTCCACGCCGATATTGCTGCTGCTGACCTCGATTTCGATTTCCTTCTCGTCCAGTTCTCCCGCCTGCAGTTTCAAGCGGAATTTCTCGCGGGTGGACGATTCGGTACGCACCGGTGCGGCATCCGTTTCCCAGCTGTCCTTGCGCGGTGGGGGCAGCAGGGCGTCGAGCACGCGCTCTTCGGCGGCTTCGGCCGCTTCATCCGAGACTTTCGCCATCTCCTGTTCGCGGACCATCTTCACCGCGGCGTCGGCGAGATCGCGGATGATCGAGTCCACTTCGCGCCCGACGTAGCCAACCTCGGTGAACTTGGTGGCTTCGACTTTGAGGAACGGCGCATTCGCCAGACGTGCAAGACGCCTGGCGATTTCTGTTTTACCGACGCCGGTTGGCCCGATCATCAGAATGTTCTTAGGGGTGATCTCGTTGCGCAGCGCTTCGTCAACCTGAGTGCGGCGCCAGCGGTTGCGCAATGCGATGGCCACGGCTCGCTTGGCCGCATCCTGTCCGATGATGTGCTTGTTCAGTTCGCGGACGATTTCCTGTGGGGTGATTTGGGCCATTAGTCTTCTGCAGCGTCCAGTTCTTCAACAATGAGATTGTGGTTGGTAAATACACAGATATCGGCGGCGATACCAAGCCCTTTTTCCACGATATCCCGAGCCGAGAGTTCGGTGTTTTCCAGCAGGGCACGCGCCGCGGCCTGCGCGTACGGACCGCCAGAGCCGATCGCCATCAAGCTATGTTCGGGTTCGATCACGTCGCCTGTTCCCGTTATCAGCAGCGACGTCGTCTTGTCGGCTACACACAACAGTGCTTCCAGCCGGCGCAGCAGGCGGTCGGTCCGCCAGTCTTTCGCCAATTCCACCGCGGAGCGGGTCAAGTGGCCGTGGTGTTGTTCCAGCTTGCCTTCGAACCGCTCGAAAAGGGTAAAGGCGTCCGCCGTCGCGCCCGCGAAACCGGCCAGTACGCGCTCTTTGTAGAGGTGCCTGACCTTGCGTGCATTGCCTTTCATGACGGTGTTGCCCATCGACACCTGACCGTCTCCGCCGATGACCACTTTGCCACCGCGGCGCACCGACAGAATGGTTGTGCCCCTAATTTTTTCCACTGCTGCTCCTGAGATACTTGGGCGAGGCCGCCAATGATAACTGATTCCCCCCTGACCTCGCCCGCGTGTTGCGTGACGGTTTTTCGGCTGCGGCTGTCCGCCCGCGGCGCGCGTACGGCAACCACTGGTACAATGCGCGACCATGGATGTGTCGCATTTACTCGATGGTTTGAACGAAGCGCAGCGCGCGGCGGTCACCGCGCCGGCCGGCAGCACCCTGGTACTGGCAGGTGCGGGATCGGGAAAAACACGGGTGTTGGTGCACCGCATCGCCTGGTTGATCCAGGTCGAGAACCTTTCCCCCTGGAGTATCCTGGCGGTCACCTTCACCAACAAGGCGGCACGCGAGATGCGCCAACGCATCGAAGCGCTGCTCGGACGACCGATGGGGGCGATGTGGGTTGGCACCTTTCATGGGCTGGCCCATCGCCTGTTGCGCGGACATTGGCAGGACGTCGGATTGCCGCAGGGGTTTCAAATTCTCGATTCCGATGACCAGCAAAGGCTCGTCAAGCGGGTAATTCGTGAACTCAATCTCGATGAGGCGAAGTGGCCGCCGCGTCAGGCGCAGTGGTTCATCAACCAGCACAAAGACGAAGGTCGTCGGCCGCAACACCTGGACGATGGCGACAATTTTCATCAACAGCAGATGATAAAAATCTACGCTGCCTACGAGGAAACGCGTCAACGCGCCGGCGCCGTGGACTTTGCTGAGCTGCTGCTGCGCGCTCACGAACTGTGGCGTGATCGCCCCGATATCCTGGCAAATTATCAAGCCCGCTTCGGCCACATTCTGGTCGATGAGTTTCAAGATACCAATACGGTTCAGTACGCCTGGCTGCGATTACTGGCCGGCGGGCGGAATAACCTGTTCGTGGTCGGCGACGATGATCAATCCATTTACGGTTGGCGCGGCGCCAAGGTGCAGAATATTCTGGATTTTCAGCAAGACTACGCCGCCGCGCGGCTGGTGCGTCTGGAGCAGAATTACCGGTCGACAGGTCATATCCTGAAAGCCGCCAACGCGGTGATTGCCCACAATCCGTCACGGCTCGGAAAAGATTTGTGGACCGATTCGGGTGAGGGCGACCCGATCCGGGTTTACGCGGCCTTCAACGAAGTCGACGAGGCCCGGTTCGTGGTCAACCGCATCGAGGATTTCGTCACCACCGGAAATCGTCGCTCGGAAGTGGCGATTCTGTACCGCACCACGGCGCAATCGCGGCTGTTCGAAGAGGCCCTTGTTCAGGCCGGCATGCCTTACCGAGTCTACGGCGGATTGCGGTTCTTCGAGCGCGCCGAGGTCAAGGATGCGCTCGCGTACCTGCGCTTGACCTCCAATCGGCATGACGACCCCTCATTCGAGCGGGCGGTGAATCAGCCGCCGCGCGGCATCGGCGCCAGGACGCTTACGGCAATCCGCGATCATGCGCGAGATTTCCGTTGCTCACTGTGGCAAGCGAGTGAGGACTTACTGCGCGGGAATAGTATGACAGCGCGCGCAGCCAAGGCCTTGGGCGGATTCCTGCAATTAATTGAGGAGATGGTCGACCCGCGCGGCGACGTTGCGCTTTCGGAGCGGGTCGAGCGGGTGATTGCGTCGAGTTGCCTGACGGAACATTTCGAGAAGTCGCGCGACGGCAGGGGGCAGGACCGGATCGAAAACCTGCAGGAACTGGCAAATGCAGCGCGCGAATTCGGCAGTCTACGCGCGGAGTCACTGTTTGCGCCGGCGCCGGACGACGATGCCGGCGTCACTTTGGCGGAAAACACTACTGCCGCGGAGATCCCTGAGCTGGATGCCTTCTTGGCGCACGCGGCACTGGAGGCGGGCGAAGGGCAGGCCGAGGCGTGGGAGGACTGCGTGCAGCTGATGACGCTGCATTCGGCGAAGGGGTTGGAGTTTCCGCTGGTGTTCATCGCAGGGCTGGAGGAAAGACTGTTTCCGCACAGTATGTCGAGCGAAGACCCCGAGCGCCTCGAGGAGGAACGACGGTTGTGTTACGTCGGCATGACGCGGGCGATGCGGCAGTTGTACCTCAGCCATGCCGAGAGTCGTCGTCTGCACGGTCAGGAGAACTACCCCGTACCGTCCAGGTTCTTGCGCGAGATACCGGTCGATTTGATCGAGGAGATACGTGCGCGACCGCAGGTCGCCCGCCCCTACGGATCCTCGGGTTTGAGTTGGGACCAGACGATGGCCGACTGTGGTTTCAGTCTGGGCCAGCGTGTCGCCCACCCGAAGTTCGGCGAAGGCGTGGTGTTGAACGCGGAGGGTCAGGGCGCCGCGTCGCGGGTACAGGTCAATTTCGAAGATGCGGGCGCCAAATGGCTGGTGGTCGCTTACGCGAATCTGCAGCCGGTGTGAGAACTACAGATCGATGGGGCGCCCGATCGGTCGCGTCTACGGGTGTGCTTGGTTCCGGCTCTGATCGTTCCGCCCGCGGAACTAAATTCCCGACTCGTTGTTGGGCGTGAGCAATCAGGCTGATCGGGAGTAGAATCACGCGCCATCGTTCCTGGCGGAAAGCCGGTGTTAAGGGGTTAAAGGTTTTGAACACCTACCAAGTTCCAAGTGTTGAACTGATTCAGGGTCCGACGGCGACGCATCCTGCCCACCCGGTGCGATGGCGGCGCTGGAAGGTATTTCTCGGCGTTCTGTTGGCGGCGTCGGTGATCGGCCTCGCCGTCGTCTACGGGCGCACGCCGCTGTATCGTGCGTCAGCGTCCGTTTTGACCGTCAAACCTAAGGCGGTGGATGCGCGCAGCGCAGAGGCCGATGCCGAGCACGTCGCGATTCAAGGGCGTTTGCTGCTCGGCGAGGATCTGTTGGGGCGGTTGGCCGCGGTACTCAGCGCCGACGGCCACGCTGATATCGCTGATGTCGACTCGCTCAGGGCCATGTTGTCCGCGATACCGGTCCCGGAAACCAATCTCCTGGAGCTGCGCGCACAAGGCGCTGACCCGCAGCAACTCCAGCATGCGGTCAATTCCTGGGCGGCGACCTACGAAACGTTTCGTGCGGAAGAAATAGAGGCGGCGACGGGGCGCACGACGGCCGAACTCGAGGAAGAACAGGCCTCGTTGCAGGCCAAGATCGACGCTGCCCGGCGTGACTTGCTCGCATTTCGCGAGGCGCACGACATCGTGAGTCTCGAGCGCGACGAGAATCACAATCTTGCACGCCTCAAGGGATTGAACGAGTCGCTGAACAAGGCCCGCGATCGGCTCGTCGAGGCCAATGCGAAATACGTCGCCATCCAGGACGCCATCGCTAAGGGCGAGACCGTGGTACCGCCGGAGTACAAGTCCGAACTGACAAAGAAGCAGCTCGAAGTCGAGCGTCTGCGCGACCAGATTCACGACCTGAACCAGAAGTTCACTCCGCGCTACATGGAACGCGACCCCGCGTTGAAGGCGTTGCCGGCTGAACTGCACGAGCTGGAGCGGGACCTGGCGCGTGCCACGCGTATCGGCCAGCGTACGGTCGTCGACGAGGCGCAGCAGGACATCGATACGGCTCGTGGTGCGGTTGCGTCCCTGGAAATGCAACTTGCTGAGCACCAGCAAAAGGTGCAGGTGTTCACTGACCGCTTCAAGGAGTTCAAGTCTCTGGAGGAGGGTCTGGCGCGACTTGAATCGCTCTACGGTGACAGTGAAGAGCGTCTGGCCAAGATACAGGTGCGCAACTTTAAAAAGTACCCCCCCATCCAGGTCGTCGACAGGGCCAGTGTGCCGACGCGGCCTGTTTATCCGAACTACGAGCGGGATTTGCTGATCGCACTCGGCGTCGCCTTGGTGCTCGCGCTGTTCGCGACCTGGCTGCTCGAATACCTCACCGGCCGCGCCAACGAGCCGCAAGGGCCTTACATGGGTATGCGGATATACCCGCCCGCGCAGGGGCCGCAGTTGAGCGGTGGCGAGGTGACCGGGGTTCTGAGTAGTCAAGCGGCGCCGGCAGCCGCCAGTTTGGCGCACCAGGCGGCACCGACCGCCGCGGCCTCTGCGCTGCCTGCCAATTTACCCGTCATGCCGCGCGAACTCGCGCTACCCGAGGTCCAGGCGCTGCTCGATTCCGCCGACGAGTTGACCGGTGGATATTGCGCGCTGCTGCTTTCCGGGGTGTCGCCGGTCGAGCTGCCGCTGATGCATGCCCCCTGTATCGACCACGATGCAGGGGTGGTTTCCGTCCCCGGTGCCTATCCCAGAGACCTGGAAGTCGGTGCGGGCGCCTGGCAACGCTTACACGCTTTCGTTGCCCGCCTTTCCAGAGGCTCCTTGAGCTTGCCGACGGAAGAGCTCGATGCGAATCTGGCGGTGGCGGCAGCCGATGCAGGCGTTGCCCACCCGGTCTCGGTCACTGCGACCGCGCTTTGGCATAGCTATGTCCTGTTCCTGGTCAGGCAAGGCGTTCGCTTGTCCGATCTGCCACAGCGGGTGGGCAATCTGACCCCTGATCTGCAGCTGGCGCTAGCCTATTTTTCCCCGCCGGGGGCCAATCGGTCCCTGTCGGCATCGAATTGGGTTTACCCCTTGCTCGCCGCCTGATCTTGCTCAATCTATGCAGTAGCACGGCGGGGCGAGCTATTGGTAAATCTGTGCCGGCAGGCGGTCGATCGTTCACGCAGAACAGCGTTGTTGCGGGCGGTACTGCGGTACGAGTGTCTATAACCATCAAGAACAGGAGAGGACTCTGATGCAACGTCGTGATTTCTTGAAAAAGGCCGGTGCGGGGACGCTGGCGGTCGGTGTCGGTGTGGCCGGGGCGCAAGCCGCCCAAGCCAAAACGGAATACAAATGGAAAATGGTGACCACATGGCCGAAAAATTTTCCGGGCCTGGGTACCGGCGCGGAAAACCTGGCGCGCCTGATCACCGAGATGTCGGGTGGTCGAATCCAGGTCAAGGTGTACGGTGCAAGTGAGCTGGTGCCGGCGTTCGAAGTCTTCGATGCGGTTTCCCGCGGCACGGCCGAGATGGGGCACGGCGCGGCCTATTACTGGAAAGGCAAGGCGCCGGCGGCGCAGTTCTTCGCGGCCATGCCGTTTGGCATGACGGCACAGGAATTCAACGGCTGGATCTATTACGGCGGCGGCCAGGCGCTGTGGGACGAACTGTATGCCCCGTTCGGCCTGATGGGGATGCCGGCGGGCAACACCGGGGTGCAGATGGGCGGGTGGTTCAACAAGGAGATCAACTCGTTGGAAGACCTCAATGGCCTCAAAATGCGCATCCCCGGTCTGGGCGGCGAGGTCTTGCAACGCCTCGGCGGCACGCCGATCAACCTGCCGGGGGGCGAGATCTTCACGTCGCTGCAATCGGGCAATATCGATGCTACCGAATGGGTGGGGCCCTACAACGACCAGGCGTTCGGTCTGTACAAGGCCGCGAAATTCTATTACTACCCCGGATTTCACGAGCCAGGCACCTGCCTGGAGGTCCTGGTAAACAAAAAGGCGTTCGAGGCGCTGCCGGGGGACCTGCAGTCGATCGTCGTCAACGCGGCCAAAGCGGTGAATATCGACATGTTGTCGGAGTACACAGTGCGTAACCCGGGGGCGCTCAAGCAGCTGGTCGAAGAGCACGGGGTGCAGCTGCGGCAGTTTCCCGCCGACGTACTGCAGGGGTTGCGCAAGGTGTCGGGCGAGGTCATGGACGAGGTCGCAAAAGGCGACCCGATGTCCGCGAAGGTGCACGCGGCGTATACCGCGTTTCTGGAGTCCGCGCGTCAGTATACCGATCTCTCCGAACTGGCCTACGTCAAGGCGCGCGACGAGTAACCCGGATGGTCGGGGGGGCGTTCCGCCCCCCGACCGGCACTTTATGAACGTGCACATGCCTCCACTCAGCCTATATATCCACCTGCCGTGGTGCGTACGGAAATGTCCCTATTGCGACTTCAATTCTCATGCGATGAAAAAGGGCGTCAATACCTGCGCCTACGTGGCCGCCGTGCTGAAGGATCTGGCGTTCGAGGTCGACCTTGGAATCGAGCGACCGGTTGACAGCATATTTATCGGCGGCGGGACTCCGAGCCTGTTTCCGGCGATTGATGTCGCGCGTCTGCTCGACGGCGTACGGGAACTCGTTGCCATCGCAGGCGATTGTGAGATTTCGCTGGAGGCGAATCCGGGGGTGGTCGAAACGGGCCGGTTCGAAGGTTATCGCGCCGCCGGCGTGAACCGCTTGTCGATCGGGGTGCAGAGTCTCGACAATGCCAAACTGACCGCTTTGGGGCGTGTGCATACGGCGGACGACGCGTGCGCCGCGGTGGGCATCGCCCGCGCGGCGGGCTTCGACCGGATCAACGTGGACATGATGTTCGGGTTACCGCGCCAGTCGGTGGCGGAAGGCGTGGACGATCTGGCGGCTGGCCTGGCGCTGGAGACTACGCACTTTTCGTGGTACCAGCTCACGCTGGAACCGAACACGCGCTTCTATCAGCATCCACCGCCCCTGCCCGAGGACGACGATCTGATCGAATTGCAGGTCGCCGGGCAGGCGTTGCTGGTGAATAGCGGGTTTGAGCAATACGAAGTGTCGGCCTATGCCAAACCGGCTCACCGCTGCCGGCACAATGAAAACTACTGGCGTTTCGGCGACTATATCGGTATCGGCGCCGGTGCGCACGGCAAACTGACCCTTGGAGATGGCCGCATCGTCCGCCGCTGGCGCGTGCGTCACCCTGACGATTATATGCGAAAGGCGGGCGGCCTATCTGCCGTGGCGGGTCAACGCACGCTGGACCCGGACGAAATGGGCGTCGAGTTCATGATGAACGCGTTACGACTCCGTGATGGTGTGGGCGAACACTTATTTCGGGAAAGAACGGGCCGCGACCTGGATACCATTCGATCCGGAGTGGATGAAGCCCGGCAGCGCGGTTTGCTGGCGAACGATGGATTGTATGCTACTGAACTGGGGTGGCGGTTTCTCAACGACCTGGTGGCCATTTTCGAACCGCTATGAACGAAGCGCTCGAGTCAGTTCCGGTGGTCTGCCCTTACTGTGGTGAATCGATCGAGCTGTTGGTCGACGCTTCCAGCGGCGACCAAGCCTATGTCGAGGATTGCAGCGTTTGCTGTCGTCCGATTGAATGTCGTTTGCACGTCGCGGGTGCCGGCGTAATGGTGGAGGTGGGTCGCGATGACGACTGAGTACCAGCCGATTGAGTGCGACAGGCACAGCGAAATGGAACTGCTGGCCATGCGGCGCGCCCGAGTGGATGCCCGCGTCGTCGGGCTGGCCGGGACCATTCGGGTCACCGTGTCCGATATTGTCGTGAGGGACCGGGCGGAGTTCCTGGTGGTGGAACTGAGTGCCGGGGAGCGGTGTTGCTGGCGATTGGACCAGGTTGTTGCGTTGATCCCTGTCGCTCTCGACAGTGGTACGCGACCGAATCCCGTCACCAGCAAGAAATTAAAATAACTATCTGTTATTAAAGCTTAAAAAGCGGGGAAACAGGGTCCCGAAAACGGCATCTAAATCCGCAAGACAAGCCCTGAAAGGTTGTGGTACGGTCAGCTATAAGACGGCCCAAACTAATAATAAACGGCCGTTGGCTGGGTAACTTTAGGGGCAAGCCGATGCGCGCTAAGCACACGACTGAATTAGACTTCGACACCTGGGCTGATCTGGCCCGTACCGATCCCGATGAGTTCGAGCGGATGCGCCTGGAGGCGATCGACGCGTTTATCGAGAGCGTACCTGAGCGTAATCGCGAACGCTTGCGGCGTTTTCAGTGGCGCATCGACGTGGAGCGGCGACGTGCCAAGACGCCGCTGGCCGCCTGCATTCGCTTGTCAAGCATGATGTGGCAGTCCTTGTTGGGCGATGGCGGCTTGCGCGACCGCTTTACATTGCTGGCGGCCTCGCTGCACGGTGAAGACGAAGGGTCGACGCGGCAGAAAGCGCAGGTGTTGGCATTCGTGAAACAGGGCTCCAGTTAATCCGCGACGAATCCGACCTTTCGTTGGCACGGCTGACCAGGTCGAAAGGGGTCCGCTATCCGGCCCTGATCTCACGATAACCGTATGGCGCGCGCCAGCGATAGCGCAGATTAATCACTGATCCTTGTCCTTGAGTGGTCGGCATTGCGAGCCTACAGCCAGTCCCTGACTGCCTGTGGCGAGTTACCCCACAGCCGCGCTATGCCGGTGATCGGTCGGGGTACGCATCGGCCAGGGCCGTCGCGGGCCAAAAGTGGTTGTCGCCAATCCGGATATTTCTTACAATGCTCGGCTGGCCACACTGGTTCGCTAGGGTGGTCCGAAGAACTATGCGAACACCACGGTAGATCGGCCGGAGTCGGAAATGAAAGCGGAAATCCACCCAGATTACAACGAGATCAACGTCAGCTGCAGTTGCGGTAATACCTTTGTAACCCGCTCCACGATGGGCCACGACCTCCAGGTCGAAGTCTGTTCTTCCTGTCATCCGTTCTTCACGGGCCAGCAGAAAATTGTGGATACCGCGGGACGTGTCGATCAGTTTCGGAAGAAGTACCGGCGTTAGATTCAGCTGCGCGCTTCGCGTGCTACCCTTCGCGATCCGCTGACTCAAGCGCCCCTGCACGAAAATATGGCGGGCGTGGCGTGCCTTAAACCGCGGCTACCGAAGAGTGCTGTGCGCGTCAGGAGACGCTCAATCCAGCGACTGCGATGGCGTTGCAACGGGCCGGTCGCGGCCATCGGCGCATATCGCGGCCGCTCCCGTTGCATTGACAATCGCTGTCGCACGTCTAAAATCACCGCTTGCTGCGTTGCAACAATTGTGCGGCGTTGAGGCCGACGGTTTCAGATGCATGGATGATCGCCAATCTCGATCATCAACATGTCCGGGCGTCTCAGCGCTGTCCCGAGGGATCAGGTCCGGAACCGTGGACGTCGCCGTCACCAAACCGTTGCGACACAGCGGACCCCGCAACGCCGGTAGGTTCTGCGCTCGAACAAGACTTGAGCGAACAATCGAATAACCCGTCTGTCAAAACGGTCGGCATGACGCCTTGACTGTCGCACTGCTGCGGGGTCAGTGGGTAGATCTACCCGCGGCGTTAAGTCTGACGCCGTTGCAGATGGGCTTGGGTCGTCGCATAGTTGACTGAACCAGCCTGCTTATTGCACGAAGGGTCTGGAAGCAGGACGTGCCGGGTAAAGCGGGCGGGGTGATCGGCCTCGGAAGTATTGTCGCCGTCATGGTTCGATGGAGATCGACCCAACTGCAAAGCGCAATGTGGCTTGAGCGCAAACAGGAAACGCGTCGCCGGAGCGGTTTGTCCCTGATGAAAGCAGAGGTGTTGGAAATATCGCAGCCACTGTGCAGAAGTCGGTCCGCCTTCGCGCAAAGGGCGGGTTTAGCGGCGGGCGATGACGAAAGCCGTACCAGGATGTTTCCACGCGGCGCCAACCAATCGCGCCATGCAGGGAAATACCGGCGTGGAACGACTCGTAAAATGAGCACTCGATATGCCGGGATGCCCCGTCGATCAGTGGTTTATCACATAGAAAAGACAGGAGCGGTGATATGTCCGAGCAAAAAGCCAAGCTAACTCTACCCGGTATGGATAAAACTCTGGAACTCGATGTGCTGACGGGAACCGAAGGTCCCGACGTCATCGATATTGCGCCCCTGTACGGCCAGGCTGGCGTTTTTACTTACGACCCGGGTTTCGTCTCGACGGCGAGTTGTCACAGTAAAATCACCTACATCGACGGCGAAGCGGGAATACTGCGGTATCGAGGCTATCCGATCGAGCAGTTGGCGGAGAAAAGCACCTACTTGGAGGTTTGTTACCTGCTGCTCAACGGCGAACTGCCGTCAACCGATGAACTGACGGAATTCAAAGACATCATCACTAATCACACGATGCTCAATGATTCGCTGTTGCGATTTTTTGAGGGTTTCCAGTATGACGCGCATCCTATGGCGATGATGTGTGGTGTAGTGGGATCGTTGTCGGCCTTTTACCACGATTCGATGGATATCCAGGACCCGCGTCACCGTAAGATCAGCGCGCACCGCATGCTTGCAAAAATGCCGACAATCGCCGCCGCTTGTTATAAGCACAACGTCGGCGAGCCAGTCATGTACCCGCAGAACCACCTCAGCTACCCGGCGAACCTCCTGCAAATGATGTTTTCCACGCCGTGTGCGCCATACGAGGTCGATCCGCTTGCGGAGCGCGCGATCGATTTGCTGTTCATTCTGCATGCCGACCATGAGCAGAACGCGTCGACCTCCACCGTCAGACTGGCGGGCAGTTCCGGCGCGAATCCGTTCGCCTGCCTCGCCGCGGGCATTGCCTCGCTTTGGGGGCCGGCGCACGGTGGCGCCAATGAGGCGGTGCTGGACATGCTCGAGGTGATCGGCAGCGTTGCCAACATTGATAAGTACATCGCGAAGGCCAAGGACAAGGACGATCCGTTCCGCCTGATGGGGTTCGGGCATCGCGTCTACAAGAACTACGACCCTCGGGCGACGATAATCAGAAAGGTGTGCCATGAGGTGCTGGAGAACCTGGCCGACAGTAACAATCCTCTATTCGAACTGGCCATGCGGCTGGAAGAGATCGCCTCCCAGGACGAGTACTTTGTCGAGAAAAAGCTCTATCCGAATGTCGATTTCTACTCGGGGATCATCTATCGCGCCCTGGGTATACCGGACAGCATGTTCACGGTCATGTTCGCAATTGCAAGAACCGTTGGCTGGGTGGCGCACTGGACCGAAATGATCAGCGATCCCAAGCAGCGCATCGGGCGGCCTCGGCAGATCTACAACGGTGCGGCGTTGCGGGAATACGTGCCGATCGGGAGTCGCTAGTCCGGCGCGTCGCAGCCCGGTCGGATGGTGGAGCCGCGATCGCCGTTGAGAAGCGATACGACTTCATCGACCGACCCGGCGCGCAACGGCTTGTCCTGGTCCTGGGTGTAGAGGGTTTCCCGTCGATCTGCCGGGGTGAGTACGATCAACTTGACGCCCGCATCGCCGGCGCGAAAGCTGAAGCAAGGCCGATAGTCCTGCCTGTTCTGGGAAAAGTTGACTCGAGCTTCTCTCGAATGCCACGGAATGCCTTTGTCGGTGAGTTGGAAAATCACCTCTTCGGGTGTATCGGCATCCAGTAACAGTGTGATCTCCGAATGCAGGTCAGCCGTTCCCTCCAGCACCGGACCGATCAAACGCGGCCGGAAAGCGTGCAGCTCGTGCATAGCCTCGATTGCCGTGCGCAGCAATCGCACCAAGGCGGCGGATTGTCGGGGGGCATGAAAAAGCCGTTGCCGTTCCCGCAATGCGTTCTCGACATCACCCAAACCAGGCCAGCGTTTGGCATTGCGCACCCCCAGTCGCTCGGCCGCCTTGCGGCGCGCACTCTCAAGGTCCGTACTGCCGAATTCCGCCGCGATGCGCGCAGCTTCTATTGCTATACGCTGCGCCAATCCGCCCGGTGGCTTACCTTTGCTCAAGGACGTCAGAACAGTTCGTCGACCGGTGGCGGTTCTGCGGTGGCATTGCCCGTCGCCCCGCGCCGACCTCCACCGATAGGGGCGGCGGTTTTGGTGGTCGCAATCAATTCCGGTACTTCGCCAGGACGAAACACTTCGTAGATAGCATCCTGCATGCCCGGTGGCGCGCGTTCGCCGGTTTCCGGGTCGATCCTGACTGTCACCATGTTTGCAGGCATCTCCGGGCCGATATCAGCAACGCCCTCCAGCGCGATTTTCATGAAATCGATCCACGCCGGTAAAGCCGCTTTGCCGCCGACTTCGCCCCGGCCGAGTTTGTCATTCGAATCGAACCCTACCCAGGTAATCGCAACGATCGACTGGTTGTAGCCGTTGAACCAGGCATCGCGTTGCTCGTTCGTGGTGCCTGTCTTACCTGCGAGATCGGAGCGCTTGAGGACGCGAGCCTTGGTCGCAGTGCCCGCTCGTATCACGTCCTGCATCATAGAGTACATCAGGTAGCGGTTCTGTGGAGTGATCACCCTGGGCGCGTAGCGCGGGTCGGGTGATTCGCCTGGGTCGGCAACCACCGGCAGTTGTCCGCAAGATGGACAAGCGATGCGCGGTTGAGCTTCAAAAATCGTCTCCCCCGTTCCCGATTCGATCCTCTTGATATGGTACGGATCGATGAGGAATCCACCATTGGCTAATACCGCGTAGCCTCTGGCCATTTGCAGCGGTGAGACGGCGCCGCTACCCAAGGCCAGCGATAGATTGCCCGGAAGTGATTCCGGGTCAAATCCAAACCGTCGCGCGTGTTTTAAAGTGTGATCAACGCCCATGGCGCGCAACAATCGGATCGAAACCAGGTTGCGTGATTTGGTCAGCGCGTAGCGTAATCGAGTGGGTCCAAAGAACTTGCCACTGTAGTTCTCGGGTCGCCAGTCCTCCTCCAGGCTGGCGTCTGCGAGTACCACGGGTGCATCGTTGATGATGCTCGCGGTGCTGAATCCCGCTTCTAAAGCCGCCGAGTAGATGAAGGCCTTGAAACCCGAGCCCGGTTGACGCCTTGCCTGGGTTACCCGATTGAATTTGCTGTGATAAAAGTCGTAACCCCCAACCAACGCCAAAATGGCGCCGTCGACAGGGTCGAGCGCTACAAAGGCCCCGGATATATCCGGAATCTGGCTCAACCGCCACTGCACTTCGCCTTGCGCGTTGGTTATGGCGCGTACGCGGACAATATCACCTATCTTCAAAACGTCAGTGACCTGACTGATCTTTTCACCGAGATGGTCTTCCGTTACGTGTTTTCTCGCCCAAACTAATCCGTCCAGCGTAATCGTCGCTTCGACGTCGTCGCCCAGATATACCCTCGCCTGCTGTTCGTCGATCGCGGTAATCAGGCCGGGAGACAGGTGTGCGACGCGTGTTTGGGCGGCGATCAGCTTGTCACGGTCCTCAATCGCCTCGGGTATGATTTCGATATGACGTTCCGCGCCACGATAGCCGTGGCGTTCGTCATAATCCTCAAGTGCCTTACGCAATGCGGCATTGGCCGCTGTTTGCCGCGTCGAGTCGAGTGTCGTGTAGACGCGATAGCCGCTGGTATACGCATCGTCGCCGTACTCTTCGAAGAGCTTGGAGCGAACCATCTCCGCCACGTAGGGCGCTTCAACCTCGATATTGGCCGTGTGTATCTTGGCGGTGACAGGTTCCGCGATCGAGCGGTCGTGGTCGAACTCGGAAATGTATCCCAGCTCATGCATGCGATCGAGGACATAGTTTCTTCTATGTACAGCGCGCGCTGCGTTGGCTATCGGGTTGTAGCGCGATGGTGCCTTTGGCAGGCCGGCGATCATTGCCGTTTGTGCCAAGGTAAGCTCCTTGACGTCACCGCCGTAGTAGATTTGCGCTGCTGCGCCCACGCCATACGAGCGATGACCGAGATAGATCTTGTTAAGATACAGCTCGAGGATTTCTTCCTTGCTCAATTCCTGTTCGATTTTCAGTGCCAGCAGGATCTCGTTGAGTTTTCGCGTGAAGGTTTTCTCGCGTGTGAGATAGAAATTGCGTGCCACCTGCATGGTGATGGTGCTGCCACCCTGGCGTCTTTGCCCGGTGAGAATCAACTGCATTCCGGCCCGGATGAGGCCCTTGATATCGACGCCGGGATGCGAGAAAAAGCTATCGTCCTCCGCAGCCAAAAAGGCGTGCACCATGGTCTCGGGTACCTGCTCGTAGCTCAGGGGAATTCGGCGTTTCTCGCCAAACTCCGCAATCAACTTTTCGTCCGCGGCGAACACCCGTAGCGGCACCTGCAGACGCACGTCGCGCAAGTTGTCAATTGATGGAAGACGCGGTTCGAGATAGTAGTAGGTACCAGCGATCAACCCGGCTGCCGCCAAGGCGCCGATGACACCCAGAATCAGAACAAACTTGATGAGTTTTCTTAGCCACTTCATGCGCTGGTTCACAAATCGAAAAGAAGAGGACTCAATTGTCCCGAGTTCAAGCCGCGTCCATAGTACCAGACGGGGCAGTTTTCACGCTGATGTCGTAGACTCGGCCGGTTCTGACCGCAGTTTAGCCTGTTTACGGTAGTGTACGCCGCGACCCGTCCTGATACATTCGTCATCGGTACGATGGCTTCCGTTTTGGGCCCGACCACCCGGCGACGGGTGGCACACTCACCCGTTGGATTTGCCAGAGCGAATCCGGCTGGCTAATGCTGGTGGGTTGGTTACATTGCCGACTGCACTCTAGGGAAACTTGCGAGCTATTGTGTGGAGGTGGCTGAAGGCATTCGAAATTCGCATATATTATTTAAGTCGAGATATACTTGACCGCCGAAATTAAAGCGAATCCTCTTTCATGCCGATAGCTCAGATTGTCAATCGCGCGGTACTTCGTACTCGTTAACCAACAAGGGACCTTGGAATAAGGCACCATGAGCCTATTTTCCCGTAAGAAAACGGCGCTGCTCGGGCTGGATATTAGCTCCACCGCCATCAAACTCTTGGAACTCAGCCAGCACAACGGGCGCGGGATATCGCGTTATCGGGTAGAAAGCTATGCGGTCGAGCCGCTGCCGCCCAATTCAGTGGTCGAAAAGAACATTTCAGATGTCGAGGCGGTTGGCGGCGCGATCCGCAATGTGTTGCGAAAGGCCAACACGCGGACCAAACACGCGTCGGTGGCGGTGTCCGGCTCAGCGGTGATTACCAAGGTGATCTCAATGCCCGCCTCACTGAGCGATCGGGAGATGGAGAGCCAGATAGAACTCGAGGCCGATCAGTACATCCCCTATCCGCTCGAGGAAGTGAACATCGACTTCGAGGTGCTGGGATCGTCGGAAAAAAATCCTGAGATGATGGATGTCCTGCTGGCGGCGTCACGCAGCGAGAACGTGGATGATCGTATTGCCGCGCTCGAACTGGCGGGATTGACCTGCGACATCGTCGATGTCGAAGCCTATGCCATGGAAAACGCCTGCTCGCAATTGTCCGAACAATGGCCCGACGGTGGTGAAGACCAAACGATCGCCGTTGCCGATATAGGCGCGACCACGACCACGTTAAACGTTCTGCATAATCGGAAGATTGTTTACACGCGCGAGCAAAACTTTGGCGGCCGTCAATTGACGGAGGAAATACAACGTCGCTACGGCCTTTCGATGGAAGAGGCCGGCATGGCGAAGCGCCAGGGTGGTTTGCCGGACAATTACATTCCCGACGTACTCGAGCCGTTCAAAGAAGCCATGTCTCAACAGGTGAACCGTTCGATTCAGTTTTTCTTTTCCGCAAGTGCCCATAGCAATGTCGACCTCGTCGTCCTGGCGGGAGGCTGTGCCTCAATTCCCGGGGTGGACGAACTGATTCAGGAGCGCCTCGGGGTCGATACGCTGGTCGCAAACCCCTTTGCGAATATGTCCGTTTCCTCAAAGGTTAAACCGCAGGCCTTGAGTAACGATGCTCCGGCATTGATGATTGCTTGCGGACTCGCGCTCAGGAGCTTCGACTGACATGGCGCGTATAAATCTACTTCCCTGGCGCGAGAACCTGCGGCGGCAGCGCCGTCGTGAATTCGGCTTGATGATGCTTGGCGGGTTCGTCATTTCGCTCCTCTTGGTTGCCTGGTGGCACTTTTATAACGAGGGGCTGATGGATCATCAAAAGCGGCGCAACGCATTTCTGGAAAGACAGATCGCTGAAGTGGACGAACAGATCAAGGAAATCAAATCGTTAGAGCGCACCCGCAACCAGTTGATCGCCCGGATGAACATCATCCAGGACCTGCAGACAAGTCGTCCGCAGGTGGTACACCTGTTCGACGAACTGGTGGAAACCCTGCCTGAAGGTGTCCATCTGTCTAAGGTCACGCAACTCGGCACGGGAGTGACGATTGAAGGCAGGGCGCAATCGAACGCCCGGGTCTCGGCGTACATGCGTAATGTCTCGTCCAGTCCGTGGTTGGGAGATCCACAGCTCAAAATCATCGAGAACAAGGATAAAAAGGACAAAAGGAACGAAGAAGGCGAGCTCAACGACTTCCGCCTGACGCTGCGTCAGACTGTGCCGAAGGCGCAAAAAGCCGGGAGTGATAAATGAACCTGCAGGACCTCAACGAACTTGATTTCAGCGACGTCGGCGAATGGCCGCTGATCATCAAATTTTTCCTGGTGCTGCTGTTGTTAGGTGCGGTTCTGGCGGCCGGCTACTTTCTCGACGCCAAGGAGCAGTACGTTCAACTCGAGCGTATCAAGGGCACCGAAACGGACCTGAAAGAGGATTTCGAGATCAAGCAGGCGAAGGCCGTCAATCTCGAGAACTACAAGAAGCAACTCGATGAAATGCGCGAGTCGTTCGGTGCCATGCTGCGCCAGCTACCGGACAAAACGGAAGTCGCGGACTTGCTGGTGGACGTGTCTCAGACGGGTCTTGCCGCGGGTCTCGAATTTGAACTGTTTCAGCCGCAGGCGGAAGTACCGAAGGATTTTTACGCCGAACTGCCGATCAACATTAGGGTGACCGGTTTGTACCACGAATTCGGCGAGTTTATCGGCGGCTTGGCCTCCTTGCCCCGTATTGTCACCATTCACGACGTCAAGATTAATCCGCTCGGCAAATCTAAAACTGCGGATGGCGGCCTCGAACTGGAAGCTACGGTGAAAACCTATCGCTACCTCGATGAGGAGGGCGGTCGATGAGGCGTGTATTGCTAGCGGCGCTGTTTCCGCTGATTCTGGTGGGTTGTTCCGAGCCCGATATGCGGGATCTGAAGGACTATGTTGCGGATGTGAAGGCTCGCCCGCCGTCGCCGATCCCTCCGCTTCCGGAGGTCACGCAGGCGGAAAGCTTCCAGTACGTCGCGGGCGGGCGGCGCGACCCGTTCGTGCCCGAACTCGAGGGCGAAGCGGGTCCGCAGGCCGTTGAATACGACGGTCCGAAGCCCGATCCGAATCGCCGCAAGGAAGAACTGGAGAGTTATTCGCTGGATAATTTACGCATGGTCGGAACGCTCGCACAGAAAAGCGACAACTGGGGTCTGGTGCAAACCAATGACGGGACCATACATCGTGTCAAGTCGGGGAATTATATGGGCCGCAACCACGGACGAATAATAAGGATAAACGAACAAAATATAGAGCTGACCGAACTTGTACCGAACGGCTCGGGTGGCTGGATCGAACGCCAGCAAGCCGTCGCGTTGAGCGGCGAGTAGTTACGGAGAGTACAACAATGTATCAACTCATGATGTCAACGCGTTCCCTTGGGCTTATGATGAGCCTTTGGCTGGTGGTGACAGGCTTCGCTCACGCCAACGAACTCACAGACATAAGCTATTCGGCGCTTCCGGGTAATCGCGTCGAAATTGTGCTCACCTTGGCCGAACCTATCGCTAAACCAAACACTTTTACCACCGATAACCCCGCTCGCATTGCGATCGATCTGCCCGAGACCAGCAGTGCGCTGGAAAGTAAGACCAAAAACATCGGTATCGGTGTCGCTCGCAGCGTTATCGCTATCGAGGGTCAGGACCGCACCCGGGTGGTGGTCAATCTTCTCGACCTGGTACCACATGAGATCAGCACGCGGGGCAACCAATTGGTCATCTCGATGACCGGTGGGGCCAGCCCGAATGAGATTGCGGCATCGCAGACCGAAAGCTCGACCGTCGTCACGCCGCGCAAGGCGACCAGCGGCCGTGCAATCGACAACGTGGACTTTCGCCGCGGTACGCAGGGCGAGGGCCGCGTGGAAGTATTGCTGTCCGATCCTTCCGTGGCTGTGGATATGCGTCAACGGGGAGAAAACATCGTGCTGGAATTCCTCGACGTCACGCTGCCTGACAGGCTCGCGCGTACGCTCGATGTTACCGACTTCGCGACGCCTGTCACCAAGATTGAAACCCACCCGAAGGGCAAGAACGCCCAAATGACGATCAGTACCGCGGGTGAGTACGAACATCTCGCCTATCAGACCAACGAGATCTACACGATCGAGTTTCGGCCCCTGACCAAGCAGGAAAAAGAGGCGCTGAAAAAAGAGCAACTGGTCTACACGGGAGAGCGGTTGTCGCTTAACTTCCAGGATATCGAAGTGCGCGCGGTGCTCCAATTGCTGGCGGATTTCACCGGCCTCAACATGGTGGTCAGCGACACCGTCGCAGGCCGTATCACCTTGCGCCTGAAGAACGTGCCCTGGGACCAGGCGATGGACATCATCCTGAAGACCAAGGGGCTGTCCATGCGTCGCACCGACAATGTGATCCTGGTGGCACCAACTGAAGAGATCGCTGCGCGTGAAAAGCTGGAACTGGAGTCCATGCAGCAGATCGAAGAGCTCGCCCCGCTGCGCTCGGAGCTGGTTCAGGTCAACTACGCCAAATCCAAGGATCTGGCGGATTTGCTCAAATCGAAAGAGAACAAGCTCTTGTCCGACCGCGGCAGTGTCACGATCGACGAACGTACCAACACCTTGTTGGTCCAGGATACGGCGGCGAAGCTCAACGAGATTCGCGCACTCGTGCAGCAGCTGGATATTCCGGTCAGACAGGTGTTGATCGAGTCGAGGATCGTGATCGCGAACAACGATTTCGCCCGCGATCTGGGTGTCAAGTTGGGATTTGGTTCAAGAAGCCGCGGCGTGCGGGTCTATGGGGGATTGCCGGGAGATATCGCATCACCTGAGGTACCGTCGACCAGCCTTGAAGTTCCGGCGGGCTCGGGCAACCAGGCATTGCTGGTGAACCTGCCGCAGACGCTGGCGGCCGGTTCCGGTGGTGCGATCAACCTGCTCATCGGCAAGATCGGTTCGCACCTGCTGCGGCTCGAACTCAATGCCATGCAGCAGGAAGGTAAGGGTGAGATCATCTCCAGCCCGCGGGTCATCACGTCCGACCAGAACAAGGCGACCATCAAGCAGGGTGTCGAGATTCCGTACCAACAGGCGACGTCCAGCGGCGCCACGTCGGTATCCTTCAAAGAGGCGGTATTACAATTGGAGGTGACGCCCCATATCACCCCCGACGATCGCGTGATCATGGATCTGAAGGTCAACAAGGACAATCCGGATTTTACCCGCGCCGTGCTGGGTGTGCCGCCGGTCGACACGCGTGAACTCGAGACCTCGGTGTTGATCGACAACGGTGAAACAGTGGTCCTGGGGGGTGTGTTCGAACGCACCAAATCCAATACCTCCGCCAGAGTGCCGTTCTTCGGCGACCTCCCCTACGTGGGTTGGGCGTTTCGGCAGGAGCAGGTGCAGGATGAGAACAGTGAGCTGCTCATCTTCGTGACACCGAAAATCCTGAAGGATACCTTGACCTTGCGTTGATTCCTCACGTCGAGGCGGCCCGCGAGCGGGCCGCCTCTGCGCCTCTGACGGCGGTGATCCGCCGGCACGCGGCAGGTCAGCCGCAATTCTGACGTAATCGTCTGGGGTACAAACCAACCTTTACCGATCCCTCTAGTCCGGCATGCATGCGACTGCCGCACAGGTTGCGGCCATGATCGGGAATGCCGGTTAAAAAACGACAGCTCCGCAGTGGGTTTTCGCTGCGCGCTTGGCGGAGTTTTTCGCGTACCATGAGGTCTTATGGCGAAACCGAATCGTATCTTTCTGGTCGGCCCAATGGGTGCAGGTAAAAGCACTATAGGGCGGCAGCTCGCACACAGTTTGGGCCTCGAGTTCGACGACACAGACCACGAAATTCAGCGCCGGACGGGCGTCGATATTCCCACGATTTTCGAGTTTGAGGGTGAGGCGGGGTTTCGTGCGCGCGAGCGGCAGGTCGTGGACGAGCTGACCCAGGTCGACGGGCTTGTTTTGGCGACCGGAGGCGGCGCCGTCATTGATGCCCAGAATCGCCGCAATCTGGCGGCGCGCGGCATCGTGGTCTATCTGCACTGCACCCCGCAACAGCAATTCGACCGCACCTACAAAGACCGGAACCGACCGCTGATCCAAACCGACGATCCGTTGGCCAAGCTGACCGCATTGATGGAAGTGCGCGACCCGTTGTACAGAGAGGTTTCCGATGTGGTTGTATCGACTGAGAATCGCTCGGCGAACGCTGTCACGCGCGAAATCGTCGATCGGATTTCAAATCCCTAAACATCGCGCATACCCGGTGTTCTCCGGCAATTTGGACAACCATCTCCCGATCTGGAAAAATCCCGACAGTCTCATTCAGGTCGATGTCCCATGAATCCGGCATACCAAACCCTAAGAGTTGAGCTTGGCGAGCGCTCCTATCCCATTTACATAGGTTCCAACCTGTGCGGCACTACCGAGCTCTATCGACGACATGTACCGTCGCGGCAAGTGATGGTGGTGACCAACGAAACGGTCGCGCCCCTGTACCTCGAAAAATTGCGTAACGCGTTGGCCGACTACGAGGTTGCAACCGTGACGCTTCCGGATGGGGAGAAATACAAGACGCTCGATATCTTGACGGGCGTGTACGACGAGCTGCTGCGTCAACGATTCGATCGCCGCTGCACCCTGATCGCCTTGGGCGGCGGCGTGGTCGGCGATATGACCGGATTCGCCGCGGCGAGCTATCAACGGGGCGTCAATTTCGTTCAAGTGCCGACGACCTTGCTGGCTCAGGTCGATTCCTCGGTGGGTGGCAAGACCGGCGTCAACCACCCTTTGGGCAAGAACATGATCGGTGCTTTCCACCAGCCGCAGTGCGTTATCGCGGATACCGATACGCTCAACACCTTACCCGATCGCCAACTATCGGCCGGACTGGCGGAGGTCATCAAGTACGGCCTGATCGACGATCCTGAATTCTTCGCCTGGCTGGAAACGAATATCGATGCTTTGCACAGACGCGACCCGCAGGCGCTGGCTTATGCCATCGAACGTTCGTGCGTCGATAAAGCAAAGGTCGTCGCCGCGGACGAACTCGAGGCCGGACAACGCGCCTTGTTGAACCTGGGACACACCTTCGGGCACGCGATCGAAACGGGTATGGGTTACGGCAACTGGTTACACGGCGAGGCGGTCGGCGCCGGGATCTGCATGGCGACGGATATGTCGTATCGTCTGGGTTGGACCGATGCTGGAACGCGCGACCGTGTGTTCAATCTGATTGCCAAGGCGGCACTCCCGACTGCGGCGCCAGACGAAATGGGGGCCGAGGAATTCGAAAAATTGATGGCGGTCGATAAAAAAGTACTTGGCGGTCAGCTGCGCCTGGTGCTGTTGAAGGGGATCGGCGAGGCGCTGGTCACGGCGGATTTCGACCCAGCCGCATTGCGGGCAACACTACGTGGTTGACACATCGTCACCGGATTTGCTGGTCGACTTCCCGGAACTGGTCGAGCGGCGGAATCTGATTGCTCACCTGCTGCGCAACACATCCGAAGCCGTATATATCCGGGGCTTGCCCGGCGTGGGCAAGACCTCGTTTTGCCAGAAGCTGCTCGACGATCTGGTTATCGAGTTTTACGTCATCCGCATCCAACCCCGGCCGCACCTCAACGTGCTGAGAACCGTGCAGGAGGCCAAACAGCGTGCCGCCGTGCACGATGCGGTAAAGCCAGTGTTATTGGCGGCAGACGATACGGACGAATTTTCCGAGGCGGCCCTGAGCGCACTCAAGACGCTGCACGCGGAAGGCGCCAGACTGCTGTTCTGTGGCCGCGGGCGCGTCGTGCCCCAGATAGGCGGTGCCGGGTTGAGGTTGATCGACTTGCCGGTGATGAATCTCGCGCAGACCGAGGCGCTGATCGAGAAGCTCGATCCGGCGTGGGCGGCTCGGCTCGACAAAAATGGTCGCGTCGATCTCTACCACGAGACGGGTGGCGTGCCGGGTAGTGTGATAGCGCGAATCGGCGCGCCGTACGTGCCCCCGGTTAAAAGCAAGCAACGCTCCCCTTCGGCGGCGATTTTGGCTGGCGCGGGCGTGTTGTTCGTTATTGTCGGCGTCGGTCTCTGGCAGCAGGATCGGATAAACCACCTGTTCGTGGAGAACGGCGCCGAGACCGACCCGCCTGCCACGATCGGTCGTGCGCACGAAAATGCAGCGCCATCCGCCGTAACCGAGCCGGCGCCCGCGCTCCGGACGGCACCCGTGGTCGAGCGGGTCGCGCCGGATCCGATGGTCGTCACTGAGTCCGGCGAAGTGCCATTGGAGCAACTGGATCTCGAGCGTGCCAGGACGAAGCTGTTGTCGGCGGCTGCCGCCGTGGACACACCTCACGCCGATCCGCCTGCTTTGCCGGCGAACCCACCGGATGTGAGGCCGGACGCCGCCAGCCTCGCTGGCGGCGCGCAAGAGCCGGAGATCAAGTCCGCCGCCGAGTTTCCCGACCCGCCCGTGTCCGTTGCTCGTCCGAGTATTCAGACGCCGGCCCTGGCGCCGTTGATGGAAGGGGCAAAGCCCGCGGGCGATCGCGCACAACCCGCCGACATGGAAGCACCTGCACCAACGGACGCGGTCACCGTGGTGACCGTTCAGCCGTCGGCCACCGCGGTTCCCTCCCCCTTACCGGTGGATGCTGGCGATTCGCTGCCCGGGGCGGCTTGGCTCAATGCCCAGTCCAACGACCGTTACACTTTGCAGTTGATGGGTGGGCGGAGTCTGGATTCTCTTCTAAAAGTCGTTGAGACCAAACAGTTTTCAGGTGATTTCGCCATTGTGGTCAAGGATTTGAAAGGCGCACCGTGGTATTCGCTGGTCTACGGCAGTTTCGCCGACCGCAGCGCTGCCGCCGCGGAGAAAAGTTCACTGGGCAAGAAGATCCCAAAAGACGCCTGGCCACGGCGGTTTCGCGAACTACGCTGACCGCCACGGCTACCCTCGGACGTCTCACCGCCAGGTCGCGAAATTCGCTTATCCGAACGTGGAGGGGCTGGCCAGCCCTGGGCAACTCTATTATCCTAGAAGGTTCCGCATATCGGATATCGTTGGAATATGGCACGTTTTTTTCATGCCTTAACATGATTTCCAATCTGCGAAAGTACAGGTTCAGCGATTGCACACGGTCCGCGGTCATTCGATACCGACCGCCGGACCCCTAAGAAAAACGAGGTTCGCGATGAGCTACGGTGCGTTGCCGCCGAGACAGGGGTTATACGACCCCCGAAACGAACATGACTCCTGCGGCGTGGGGTTTGTGGCCGATATCAAGGGCCGTAAAAGTCGTGACATTGTGGAGCAGGGTCTGACGATCCTGGAAAGACTCACGCACCGGGGTGCCGTAGGCGCGGACCCGAAAGCCGGCGACGGC
>CBDUNM010000011.1:0-64195 GCA_965368585.1 uncultured Chromatiales bacterium
GACCTCATAGGCCAGCGGCAGACCTTCCGGCGTGACCACCAGCGCAATGACCACCTGCACGCAATCCGAACGCTTATCGCGTGAATAACCAAAGCGCCGTTTGTCATCATCACCAAAGGGCGGATTGGCTTCGAAGTAGGTGCTGGTCAGATCGTAAAGAAGGACATCAAACTCAACGTTGAACAGATCGCGCCAGCGACCGACCAGGTGATCGAACAGCGCCGTTTTGTGTTCGAGCAACTTGTCGTGGCAGGCATACAGCTTGTGTGGCTCGGCCAGGCCGGCGTCGGCACCGAGCAAATCGGCCAGAGCGCTTTGATCAAACCAGTGCCGATGCAAGCGCCATTCGCTGCCCGGTGACAGCAGCCGATACGCCACCAGTACGAACAGGACCCGTGCCCAACGCGTGCCCTTGCGACTCTTGCGTAGCCGCTCAGACCAGAATCGATCCAAGCCCAACTGCTCCCACAGTTGTAACGCCAACCAACAACCACCCCAGGTGCGCGCACGACACAGTCGCAGCTGCGATAGGCGCAACCGCACCACCGATTCGTCGACCACGGCTTCGTCTGTAGGGTCGTCGGGAAACAGCGACAACGAACGTGTCCGATCGGCGCCCTCGTCGAACACCTCGATCGACTTACGCCAGGCCCGCGCCTGCGAGGAGTTGATCTCGCCCAGATACAGCACATGGCGTTGCGACACCCGTCCACCAGGCAAGCGCCGATTCTCGACGATGCTCCTCAACTACTGCAGCTGGGACTTGCGGATATATTCCGTCCACCAGGCAAGCGCCGATTCTCGACGATGCTCCAGTACCGGTGCACCTTGCCATCTTTCTTGCGTTTGGTCGCGCGCAGAAACATGGTCACCCATTATCCGCACATCGCGCCCTATGAAAACAACCAAGGTCTTCACTACAGCGGGTTTTCGGCAGTTATCCACAAGAGAAGCTTTGATTTGAAACGTAAAAAATTTTCCAAATCGGCAAATTCAGCGGCGAATCCGCGAAGTTGGGCTAGACGCGGACACGCGCATGGCCATCGGCAACGCGATCTGGCGTAATAGCTGTTCGCTTTTTTCCGTGGGGCTGATTGCGTTGTCGCAGGCTGGGCGGACGCCCCCCGCATGTGCCGGTGTCTTCCGTTGTCCTTGAACCGTGAGGTTCAAGTGGGGATCGCGCGTAGCACCTAAGGCTTTCCGCTACGAGGCGGACCTGCACACTGGTCCTACGGAGCAAGCCCCGAGCTGTAAAGCATAGGCTCAAGGGTTTTAGCGGGCAGACTGCCGAACACCGCAGGGGACGTCCTGTTAACAGGCTAAACCCAAACCGTTCAGAGTTCCAGTTGATTGCTCTCGTTCAGCGCCACTTCGATGCGTTCACGCAGCTGGCGGAGGCGACCGTCAGCCGTCGCGGCGACCTTTACGGTCGATTTCGCTCCTGCGAGCAGTTCATGTGCAACGTTCAACGCGGTGATGACCGCAATTCGCTCGGTACCAATGACTTTGCCGGAATTCCTTATCTCGCGCATACGGTTGTCCAGATAGCGCGCCGAGGCGAGCAATTCATCTTCTTCGCCCGCTTCGCAGGCGACTTTGTATTCCTTGTCGAGAATACGCACGGTGACGGGGTGATTGGGTCTGTTCACGTGTTGGGTTCAAGCGTTTTTAGGCGGGAGATCATGGCTTCCACGCGGTTCCTGGCCAATTCGTTCTTTTTGAGCAAGTTCGAGCGTTCCGTCGAGAGCTGGTTGTGGCTAGTGCGCAATTTGTTGTTCTCGGCCTTCAGGTGCTCGCAGGCGCGTACAAGTTCGTCCACGCGCACTTCCAGCGCGCGTAGTTCCTGTTCTGAAATACCGTGGGTCTCATCGGTCATAACATGCGACTATAGAGTTCGCCCTAATTCCGGTCAACGGGTTAGCCGCACTCGACCCAAATTGTGTGATTTTGTGACCCGATTCCGCGGGGGTGAGCGTGGATTAAATCTGAGCGTTCCGCGTCAGCGCCGCTCCGGTTTAGCGGATGGTCTGGAGAAGGGATAAACGGGATCGAAAAGCCACTCGTTGCAGCAACGTAAAACCGCCCTCATGATACTATTTGCGTCTGTTTCGACGTTTGACTAACGCAAGCACGCATACTATGGAATTCTCGAGTCCATGCCCCTATTCGCTGCTGACAGAGCAGATGGCGCGAAACGGTATTACCGTGTCGCCCGCCGACGCTCACGGCCTTGCGTGTGCGCTGATTGTGACGGCGACCCAGGACGGGCGCTTGGTTTGGGAAAGAGAACTGCTGTCTGATGCCGAAGGCGACATCGCCATGGACCCCGCTCTGTACGATCTGTTGCAACGGCAATACGCCGACCTTGAAGCGCGTGTCGAATCTCCCGATTTCTCGTTGTCGCTCTGCCTCCCCGGCGCGGACGAGGCGCTTGCGCAACGCGTGGCGGGCCTGCGCGAATGGTGTCACGGATTCTTATTCGGTTTGGGGGTGGCCGGCCGGGAACGCGTGACCGGATTGCGCGATGACGCTGCAGAAGCGCTGCGCGATTTGACCGAGATTACCAGACTGGACGCCAGCCAGGTTGGATCCGATGCCACCGACGAAGCTTCACTGGTCGAATTGGAAGAGTACGTTCGAGTGGCGGTCATACTTATTAAAGAGGGCATGCAGGCACCAACCAGGAGTAAGCAGGGGGCGGCCAATGACGTCGAGTGAGTTCAAACGCCGCCGTCGGCAGATTATGCGCATGATGGGGTCGAACAGTATTGCCATATTACCGACGGCGCCGGAGGCCGTGCGCAATCGCGATGTGCAGTATCCGTTTCGCCCAGACAGCGATTTTTGCTATCTCACCGGCTTTCCTGAACCCGAAGCCGTCGCGGTGCTGATCCCAGGTCGGCCTCAAGGCGAGTTCATCCTGTTCTGCCGCGAGCGGGATCCTAAGAAAGAACAGTGGGACGGGTTCCGTGCGGGCCAAGACGGCGCGATCGAGCAGTACGGTGCCGACGACTCGTTCCCGATCACCGACCTTGAAGATATCCTGCCGCGGATGCTGGAGCAATGTGAGCGGGTGTTCTATGCCATGGGCTGCAACCCGGACCTGGACCGTCATTTGTCGGAGTGGGTGAGTGATATCCGCTGCCAGTCGCGTTTGGGGATACAGGGGCCGGTCGAGTTCATCGCGCTTGATCATTATTTGCATGATATGCGTCTGTACAAAAGCCGCTCAGAGATCGCTGCAATGCGCCGCGCCGCCAGAATTTCCGCCGCGGCGCACAAGCGCCTGATGCGCGAATGCAAACCCGGCATGAAGGAGTACGAACTGGAAGCTGCCTTTGTTCACGCCTGTGCGTGTAAGGGCGCGAGGCAACAGGCTTACCCGGCGATCGTCGGGGGCGGTAACAACGCGTGTATTCTCCACTACGTCGACAACAGCGAAACGCTATCCGAGGGCGACCTGGTTCTCGTCGACGCCGGTTGCGAAATGGACTACTACGCGTCGGATATCACGCGTACGTATCCGGTCGCCGGACAATTCAGTCCGGTGCAGCGCGAGTTGTACGAACTGGTACTCGAAGCGCAACACGCTGCAATCGAGCGAGTACGTCCGGGAAATACCTGGAACGATCCCCACGATGCGGCCGTCAGGGTATTGACCAAAGGCCTGGTGAAGCTCGGGTTGCTGAAAGGCCGGGTCAACACGCTGATCAAGAACAAGGCATACGCAAAGTTTTACATGCACCGCACAGGCCATTGGCTGGGCATGGACGTCCACGACGTCGGTGACTACAAAATCGACGGGCATTGGCGGCAGTTGGAGCCGGGTATGGTACTGACCGTCGAACCGGGTATCTACATTCCCAAGGGAACCCGGGGCGTACACAAGCGCTGGCGCGGCATCGGTATTCGTATCGAGGACGACGTTCTGGTAACCAGGAACGAACCCGACGTCCTGACTCGAGACGCGCCCAAGACAGTTGATGATATAGAGGCGCTGATGGCGGTATGAGCAATTCGCCCGACTATGATCTGTTGATCGTCGGCGGCGGCATGGTCGGCGTCAGTCTGGCGTTGGGGTTGGCCGGGCGCGGGATACGTTTGGGCATCATCGAGGCGGCCAATCCGGCGATAACCTCGCCGCCGAGTTACGACGACCGGGGGATCGCGCTGGCGTATGGCTCCAGACGGATCTTCGATGGCCTGCAGCTGTGGCCTTCGATTGCGCCCCTGGCCGAACCGATACGCGAGATCCACGTCTCCGACCGCGGTCATTTCGGGTTTACCCGCCTCTTGGCCGAAGCTGAGCGGGTGCCTGCGTTGGGCTATGTGATTACCGGGCGCGAACTGGGCGGCGCATTGTTGGGTGCGTTGCAGGCACGAGCGGGGGTCAGTCTGATCGCCCCAGCGCGTGTCAAGGGAATCGACATGGAACCACGCGCCAATTGGCTGCGGCTCGAGACCCCTGACGGTGAAAGGAAATTGTCCGCGAAACTGGTAGTGGCGGCAGACGGTGGAGATTCGTTTGTGCGCCAGGCGCTCAACATTCCGGTGCGCCGCTGGGAATATGGGCAGCATGCAATCGTTACCAATATCACTCCCGAACAACCGCCGGCTGGCGTCGCATTCGAACGCTTCACGGAAAGCGGCCCGGTTGCCTTGCTTCCCATGCGCGAGCAGCGTTGCGCCCTGGTCTGGACGGTGCGCGACGAAGAACTGGCGCAGGCTGTCGCGCTGAACGACGCACGGTTCATCGAGCAGTTTCAGCGCCGCTTCGGGTTCCGTCTGGGCCGTTTTGTAAGAGTCGGGCGCCGGCATTCGTATCCGCTCTCCTTTGTCCGCGCGCGCGCATCGATCGGGCCGCGAGTCGCAGTGATCGGGAATGCCGCGCATACCCTGCATCCGGTTGCGGGACAGGGCTTTAATCTCGGCTTGCGCGACGTCGCGGCGCTCGCGGAAGTGGTAACCGACGCGCATAGGGCCGGCGGTGACGTCGGCAGTCCCGCCACGCTCGCCGCATACGAGCGGTGGCGCAGTCGCGAACAGCGGGCGGTCGCCTTGGCAACGGATGGCCTGGTGCGCGTTTTTTCAAATCCCCTGGCGCCGGTGCGGGCGGCACGCAACTTGAGCATGCTTGCGCTCGACGCACTACCGTTCTCCAAACACCTGTTGGCAAAGTCGGCCATGGGTACACTGGGTGCCTTGCCGAAGCTGGCACGGGGTTTGAGCCTTGATTGACACGCATGCGCCAGACCGAACCGAGATCGTCGTTGTCGGGGGCGGTATCGTGGGAGCCGCATTGGCCTGCGCCTTGGCGCGGGCCAAGTTCGAGGTGGTGCTAATCGAAGCGCAGCCACCCGTCACGGTTTGGGAGCGCGGCAGTTACGATTTGCGCGTGTCCGCCATCACCCGCGCCTCGCAGGCAATGCTCATGAACCTGGAAGTGTGGGGCGACATTGCCTCGGAGCGGGCGACACCCTATCGACGTATGCACGTCTGGGACCAGGCGGGCTTTGGCGAGATCGAATTCACGGCCATGGACGTCGGTGAGCCGGATCTTGGACATATCGTCGAGAATCGGGTCACCCAACGCGCGCTGTGGCGCTGTTGCCGGAGTGCCCCTGAGCTGTGCTTGATCTCGCCTGGCGTCGTCGAGGGATTGGCGGCATCGGGCTCGGGCATGCGCCTGCGGTTGAGCAGCGGTGTGCAGATCCGAGCCGATCTTGTGATAGCGGCGGACGGCGCCCGGTCCAAGATGCGTGATCTCGCGGGTATCGAGGTCCAGGGCTGGGCGTACGATCAACATGCCCTCGTCGCAACCGTCAAGCCCGCTAGCGGTCACAACGAAACGGCATGGCAGCACTTCATGCCGACCGGACCGTTGGCACTGTTACCGTTGCACGACGATCTCTTTTCGATTGTTTGGTCGACCTCGCCGCAACACGCCGAGGAACTGCTTGCCGCAGAGCCGGATGCCTTTGGCAGAGGGCTGACCGAAGCCAGCGAGGGCCGGGTCGGCGCGATGGCCCTGCAAGGGCCGCGCGCCGTTTTCCCGCTGCATCTGCAACGCACCATGAACTATGTGAAGCCCGGGATCGCCCTGGTGGGGGATGCGGCGCATGTCATCCACCCGCTGGCGGGCCAGGGTGTCAACCTGGGTTTGCTGGATGCCGCTACCTTGGTTGATATCCTGGTGGATGCTCGTCGCACGGGTCGAGCGTTCGGCGGTCAGGCCACGTTGCGCCGTTACGAACGCGCCCGCAAAGGCGACAACTTGCTGATGCAGTTTACCATGGATTTTTTCAAGCGATTGTTTAGTAACGACATATTTCCGTTGAAGGCGGCCCGAAACCTGGGGCTGGGAGCAGTTGACCGAGTCACTCCGTTGAAACGTCTGCTGGCGCAGACGGCCTTGGGGTCGGGGGAGGGCATGCCGAGCTTAACGCGATACCCCCATTAACCCGAATGGCACTTACTTACGGCGATACGGCTCGTTTCTGGGGGAAACGTCGGTGGCGGGGGTCAGCCTGCGCAGGAGTGAACGCCCTTGCCATGGACGAAAAGGGCTGGACCTATTTGTGCAGCAGGGACTGCGGAGTAACAAAGATTTGACGGCGATTTCCGGAAGAAACGAGCCGCGTCGGCGGGCCAACTTCTCTACGATTGCCGCTATTGCCAAGTAGGTGTAACCCCATCCTCGTGATTCACGCACCGCGATACTAGCAGATATAACGAAACGCGATGGCGACTGAATGTTTCGTTACAACGTTACATCTATCCTACTCGGGAAAAATTCGAAAAAACATTAAATAACAATAAGATATAAGTTGGCACAGGCTCTGCATTGTCTACCGCAGACACCAAACCGGAAAGAGGAAGCCAACATGAGCATTGGAATTGCCACCGCTAATTCCTGGAACCTGGACGCCCCTGCAGGTAGCGAGCTTGCGCGACAAGCCCGATTCGACGCCCTGGTTGCCGCACACCTGGACAGCCTCTATCGCTACGCTTACTGGCTGGTCAAGGACCGCTCAGTTGCCGACGACCTGGTGCAGGAGACCATGCTGCGCGCCTGGCGCTCGATCGACAAACTCAACGAACCCAAGGCTGCCAAGGGCTGGTTGAACACCATTCTGCGGCGTGAGAATGCGCGTCGCTTCGAACGTTTCCAACCGCAGGAGTCGGGCATACCGGTAGAGGAACTCAGCGATCACCACCGCGACTACGACACGTCGACCGAGGCCTTCGTGCTGCGCCAGGCGCTGGAAAAGTTGCCGGACGCCTTCCGCGAACCCTTGCTGATGCAGATCATCCACGGCTATTCGCAAGCGGAGATCGCCGCGCACCTGGGCTTGTCGATCGCCGGCGCCGGGACGCGTCTGTTTCGCGCGCGGCAAAAGCTGCGGGAACTGGTCGAGGGTACTCAGGGGTGATGCGCCGGCTGCTGGTGGAGGACGATCAATCCTTGCGCCTGATGTTTCTGGGGGGCTCGGCGACCTCGGCTATGTCATCGAAGCGGTCGCGAGCGCCGATGAGGCACTGCGACGTGCCGCGACGCGCCCGTTCGATTTCGCGCTTTTGGACTGTGGTCCGCCCCACGCTTGAGGACCCGCGCTGTACGAGCGCCTGCACGCGAGTTACGCCCGCGCCTGCGCACAGTGCTGAGGAGTGGTGCGCCCGGTCTTTACGCCGGGTCAGGAATACCGCCCGGAACGATACTCGCCAAGCCTGTTTCTTTGCACCAACTCCACCGGCTGTTCGCTGGACAGGACACTAGCCGTTGTTGGACACGGCTTTGACGACTCGCTTGCGAAAAACCTTCATTTCCTTGGCCGCCTGAACGTCGCCTCTACGCATCGCCACCTCGATACCCCGGTCAAATGCATCCAGTGCCGAGGCATAATGGCCGGCACTCGCGAGGGCCTTGCCATAGAGCTTCCAGGCTGCGGAGTATTCCGGATCCATCGCCACGGCCCGGGCGAGATGCTCACCGGCCGGTTCGTAAGCATCCTCTTTGAGATATTCCGCGCCTAGACTGTAACGCAACAAGGCGTTGTCTTTTCCCGCCGCCAGCATATTCTCCAGGTTGTCTCGAATCCCCATCCTCTGCTACCCGGTTGATCGCTAATCACCAACCTTTGCGAGAAACACCCTCGTTTGAACGAAATCAATTTCGTCGCGCTAGTAACGCCGCGCCAATCGTTCCAGCCCAACCCGGCAGGGACCGCCCGCTTATTCAGTCACCTTGCCGCGCAGCCGCTTCAGCTGCCCGCGCTTGGTCTTGCCGTCCACACGCTTACGCTGCGAAGATCGCGTCGGCTTGGTCGGCAGCCTCTTCTTACGAGTGACCGTCGCCCGCCGTATGAGTTCCTTCAATCGCTCCAGCGCTTCGGTCCGGTTCTTTTCCTGCGTACGATGCGTCTGCGCCTTGATAACGACGATACCTTCTTTACTGATACGGCCGTCGGTGAGTGTCAACAGTTTCGCCTTTACGCCCTCGGGTAAGGTCGACGCATGGATATCGAATCTCAGATGGATGGCACTGGATACCTTGTTGACGTTTTGTCCGCCCGCGCCGCGCGCGCGGATCGGAACAAACTCGATTTCTTCGTCCGGGATCCGCAAACGGTTGGATATCTCCACGCGCAGTCCCTCAACGCCGCCAGAACGCGGGACTCAGCAAGACCAGCAGGGTGAAGATCTCGAGGCGGCCCAGCAACATAGCAAAACACAATATCCATTTGGCCGAGATCTGCAGATCGGCGTAGTTGGCCCCGACCCCGGCCAGACCCGGCCCCAGGTTATTGATACAGGCGGCGACCGCCGAAAACGCGGTCATCAGTTCGATCCCGGTCATGGCCAGCGCCAGGTACATGGCGGTGAAACTCGCGACGTACAAGGCGAAGAAACCCCACACGGCTTCCACGACCCGCGACGAAATCGTCTTATCCCCGACGCGCACGGGGATTTGCGCACTCGGATGGATAAGGCGGGTGATCTCGCGTACCCCTTGTTTGATCAGCAGCAGCAGGCGGATCACCTTGATGCCGCCGCCGGTCGAGCCTGCACAACCACCGACAAAACTGGCAAACAACAGGACGATCGCGAGAAATCCCGGCCAGTTGTAGAATTCCGCCGTGGTAAAACCCGCTGTCGTGCCGATGGAAACCGCCTGAAACAGGCCCTGCACGACGGCATCCCAAGGGTCGTCGTACACCCGGTCGTGGTACAGCCCCGCGATCACGACAACGACCACCGCACCCACCAGCGCCGCGTAGAATTTGAACTCGGAATCCAGAAAATAACCGGCCAGGCTGCGCTGACGGAAGGCCACGAAGTGCAGTGAGAAATTGACGCCGGCGGCGAACATGAAAAAGACCGCGATCAGGTCGATGGTTGTGCTGTCGAAATATCCCATGCTCGCGTCGTGCGTGGAGAAGCCGCCGATCGCGACGGTGGAAAAAGCATGTCCGATCGCGTCGAACATGGTCATGCCGGCAACCCAGTAGCCCAGCGCGCACACCACCGTCATACCGAGATAGATATACCACAGGGCCTTCGCCGTCTCGGTGATGCGCGGCGTCAGTTTGGCGTCTTTCATCGGCCCCGGCGTCTCGGCGCGATACAACTGCATGCCGCCGATGCCGAGCATGGGGAGCACGGCCACGGCCAGCACGATGATACCCATGCCACCCAGCCATTGCAGCTGCTGGCGGTAGTAGAGAATGGACTCAGGCAGTCCGTCGAGCCCGACAATGACCGTGGCGCCGGTTGTCGTCAATCCGGAAACCGATTCGAACACGGCGTCGGTTACGGTCAGGTGCGGCTGTTCCGACAGCATGAAGGGCAGGGCACCGATGGCCGACAACACCGTCCAGAACATTACGACGACGACGAAGCCATCGCGCAAACGCAGTTCCCGATGCATGTCCCGCACCGGCAGCCAGGCCAGCAGACCCAGCACTATGGTGATCCCGAAGGCGCTGAAAAAGGGCGCGATCGCCCCATCGCGGTAGAGCAGGGACACCAGCATGGGCGGTACTAGCGTCAGGCTGAACACCATCAGCAGAATACCCAGTATGCGTTGTACGGCCCAGAGCTGCACGGCCTCAACACCTCCGACGAGGCCGTCTTCGGGTCGCCCTCACAGGAAGATCACCCCGACCTGGAACAGGCGCTCGACATCGGCTATCCGCTTCTTGTCCACGAGAAACATAATCACGTGGTCCTCGGATTCGATCACCGTATCGTGATGCGCGATGATGACATCCTCGCCGCGCACGATCGCGCTGATGTTGGTGCCCTCCGGCAAGCGGATTTCTTCGATGCGCCGACCGACCACCTTGGACGACTTGAAATCGCCGTGAGCGACCGCCTCTATCGCCTCGGCCGCGCCGCGGCGCAATGCGTGCACCATCACCACATCGCCGCGCCGCACATGCGTCAGCAAGGTGCCGATGGTCGCCTGCTGTGGTGAAATGGCGATATCGATCGGTCCGGACTGGACGAGTTCGACGTACGAGGCGCGGTTGATCAACGCCATCACCTTGCGCGCGCCCAGCCGCTTGGCCAGCATGGCCGATAGAATGTTGGCTTCATCGTCGTTGGTGACGGCACAGAACACGTCGGTATCTTCGATGCTTTCCTCCAGCAGCAGATCCTCATCCGCGCCGTCACCCGCCAGCACGATGGTGTGCCGTAGATCTTCGGAGACGCTCCGGGCCCGCTCGATGTCACGTTCGATGATTTTCACCCGGTAATCGTTTTCCAGGGCACCCGCCAGGCGCCGGCCGATGTTGCCACCACCTGCGAATATGAGACGCCGAAAGGGCTTTTCGGCGCGTCGCAGTTCGCGCATCACCGCCGGAATGTTGTGGCTTGCCGCCAGGAAAAAGACCTCGTCGTCGACTTCGATCACGGTTTCGCCGTCGGGTTGAATCGCCCGCCCGCGCCGATATATCGCCGCCACGCGCGCTTCCGCGCCGTGCAGATGTTCGTTCAGTTCCCGTAGTTGGTGCCCGACCAGAGGGCCGCCGTGGTATGCCCGTAACGCCACCAGACGAACCCGTCCGCCGGCGAAATCCAGTACCTGCAGGGCGCCGGGGTGTTCGATCAGCCGCAGCACATAGTCGGTAACCAGTTGTTCCGGGCTGATCAGGACATCGATGGGCAAGGCACCCTGGGCAAACAGCGCCGGGTATTTCAGGAATTCAGGGGCGCGCACGCGGGCGATTTTCTTCGGGGTGTGGAACAGGGTCCACGCCGACTGGCAAGCGACCATGTTGGTTTCGTCGGAGTTGGTCACCGCGATGATCATGTCGGCATCGTCCGCGCCCGCCCTCTTGAGCACGTCGGGATGGGCCGCATGACCGGACACTGTTCGAATATCGAGCCGGTCCTGCATTTCGCGCAGTAACCGAGTGTCGCGATCCACGACCGTGATGTCATTGGCTTCACTGGAAAGGTTTTGCGCGACCGTAGTGCCGACCTGGCCCGCACCCAGGATGATTATTTTCATTGGATTGGCGAATTTTTATGATTATCCGTCATTGTACGCTGAGCGGCCCGTTGGATTCGCGCCCGCCCGGCAACCAGACCGGGCGCTGTCAGCGGCGCTCCTTGATCTCGATGCCGACCGAGCGAAGCTTGCGATACAGATGGGTGCGCTCCATACCGACGTCTTGCGCCATCTTGCTCACGTTGCCGCCGTGTTTGTCGAGCTGGTATTCGAGATAAACGCGCTCGAAAGACTCACGGGCTTCACGCAACGGTTGATCGAAAGACAACCCCGGCAGTCCGCTGGCCGCCGGATCGATGGCGGCCAGCGCTCCCATCGCGCTTTGCACCTCTTCCTGGGTGATTTCCTCGCCGGCGCCCAGTATAAGCAGGCGTTGTACCAGATTGCGCAATTCCCTGACATTTCCCGGCCAATCGTGGTTGCGCAGAAAGTTTTGCGCGCCGACGCTGAAATGGCGGTAGGTCAGTTTTTCGTGTTCGACAAAGTAGTCGACATAGTGCGTCAACAATTCCGGTATGTCTTCCCGATGATCGCGCAGCGGCGGCACCTCCAGCGGTACCACATTCAGCTGATAAAACAGATCCTCGCGAAAACGTCCCGCGTCCACTTCGGCTTGAAGATCCCGCTGCGTCGCAGCGATTATTCGAACGTCGATCGCCACCGGTTCCGCCCCGTCGACCCGCAAAAACGAACCGGTATCCAGGGCACCCACGAGCTGCGCCTGGGCCTCGAGGTCCATATCGGCGACCTCGTCCAGAAACAGGGTGCCGCCGCTGGCCTGCTCCAACCGCCCGTAGTGCGTCGCCTCCCCGACCTCGCTGCCGAACAGCTCACGCGCGGCATTACCGGGCATGATCCCGCTGACACCGAAATCCACGAACGGCAGATCACGGCGCGGGCTGTGAGCGTGCAGATACCGCGCGAAGGTTTCCCGGCCGCTGCCCGGCTCGCCGGCTATCAGCACCCAGGTATCGTGTTGCGCGACACGCTTCACCTGTTCGCGCAGACGCTGCATCATCGGACTGCGTCCGACCGGCTCGGTCGGCTGCGGTGCGCGGCGGCGCAACCCGACGTTTTCGCGGACCAGTCGGTCGGTCTCAAGCGCCCTTTGTACGGTCAGCAGCAGTTTGGCGAGCGACAAGGGCTTTTCCAAAAAGTCGTAGGCCCCCAGGCGCGTCGCCTCGACCGCGGTTTCGACGGTACCATGACCCGACATCATGATCACCGGACAGGGCAGACCATCTCCCTCGAACCACTCCTTGAGTAAGCTGATACCGTCGAGATCGGGCATCCAGATGTCGAGCAGGATCAAATCGGGACGTCGCTCGCGCAATGCGTGGCGGGCGCTCGCGCCATCTTCCGCCGTCGATACCTGGTAACCCTCGTCTTCGAGTATATCCTTGACCAGTTCCCGAATATCCACCTCGTCGTCCACGACCAGCACCGATGATGCGCTCTTCATGTCTTACTCCCCCCCAGCGCAACCGACGAAAATTCGCTGGGTGTCGCTATGCTTTGGCTGTCTTCGTAGGTCGGCAACCGAACGGATACCCGCGCACCGCCCTGGGGCAGATTGTCTGCGGCGATCTTGCCACCGTGCTCTTCGACGATCTTCTTGACGATCGCCAGACCGAGCCCCGTACCTTTGGACTTGGTGGTCACATACGGTTCGAATACCCGGCCGATGACGTCGTCGCCGAATCCCGGGCCGTTGTCTTCGACGCTGATCTGCGCATAACGCGCGTCGGGACCTCCCACCGATTCCGTACGCACCGTGACCAGACCGTCGTCGCGCTCGGCGACCGCTTCCTGCGCGTTCTTGACCAGGTTGTGGAGCACCTGACGCAACCGGATGGGGTCGGCCTCCACATGCGTGCCGGGCGCTCCGGGCTCCATGCACACCCTGGGCAACGCGTCGCGATACAGTTCCGTCACGCCGGCCACATAGGCGTCGAGTTCGATGGGTTCAACTTCGATATTGGATGGTCGGGCGTAATCTGAAAACGCGTTGACCATGGTCTTCATGGCCTCGACCTGCAGGACGATCGTGTGGGTCGCCCGATCGAGGATCTTGGCGTCGTCATCGACCAGTCGCGATAACAGCTTGCGCCGCATCCGATCGGCCGACAACTGGATCGGGGTCAGCGGATTCTTGATCTCGTGCGCCAGGCGGCGCGCCACCTCGCCCCATGCGGCGTCGCGCTGCGCCTTCACCAGTTCCGTCACGTCGTCGAACACCAGCACCTGGCCGCGCGCCGCGCCGTCGTCTTCGGCGCCCAGCGGCGAGCGTCGACACAGAAGCACCTGACGACCGTCGGCGCGAAACAGATTTACCTCCTTGGACCAGGCCTGGCGTGGTCGCTCCAATCCCGTCCGCACCGCTTCGACGAATGGCAGCAAGGGCGCACTCAACTCGCACATCGCATCCAGATACTGCCCCAGATAGTCATCAACCGGTATGCGCAGAATCTGATTGGCCGCACGGTTGGCCGTTTGTATCTGACCGAGATCGTCCAGCGCCATGACCCCGGTCGAAAGCCCACCCAGCACGGTCTCGAGATAGGCATGCTGGGTCTGCAGCTCACGCCGGCTGCTGTCGGCGGCATTGCGCGCATGGGCGATCCGTCGGGTCATGGCGTTGAACGAAGCAACCAGAAATGACAGCTCGTCACGCGACTTGGGAACGGGCAGCTGCTTGTCATAGTCGCCCGCGGCCACCGCGCGCGTGCCCGCCGCGATATTCGCAATCGGCGCGACCATGCGCCGGGCGGTGAAAAACGCCGCCCAAACCGCGGCGAACAAGCTCACCAGCAACACCAGGGACAAGGCGAGGGAAAAGCTGAATTTTATCGAATCGCGCAGATAGACACGGGTTTTAAAGGTGACGTACGCATCCTGCACGCGTTCGCTCAGACCGCCGATGGTATCCGGGATCGGGTACAGGGCCTGCAGCATGAAGCCGCGCCCCAGGGGGTCGCTCACCAGACTGCGCACGTGAAGGTGTGCCGCGGTCCCAACCGGGGTCATGCCCACGTAATTCTTGCCGCTCAGGACCTGCTGGATAATGGCCGATTCGGGCAGGTCGGGGACCAGCACGCCGGAGTCGGCGTTAGACGACGCCAGCACGTTGCCGGCCGGGTCGATCAGCGCCAGTTCGGTGGCGTCGGCCTCAATCCGCAATTCACCCACCGACAGGGCCAGCGCCGGCGTCGAGGAATCTTCCAATTCGTAGACCAGCCGTTCGGTGGTCCTCAATAGCACGCGTTTGTGCAGATCCAGCGAGGCACGCCCCAGTCGTAACGCGTCTTCCATGGCGGATTCGATACTGACGTCGAACCAGGTATCGATACCGCGCAGCAGAAACTGCAGCGAGTAGTAGTAAACCACGGTCACGGGCGCCAGTGACAGCAAGGTGAACAACACGACCATGCGGCCGGTCAGACGCGACCCGGCCACTTCGTCGCGGTATTCGCGGGCCAACCGGTACAGGTTGTACGCCACCAGCAGGGCCAGAATGGCCAAACCGGTTACGGTAACGACGAGCAGCGGTACAAACCATAGACTCAGGCTTTCGGAGTCCTGTACCGCGTTGCTGATCATGTGCAGCGCAGCCAGCAGCACCGCCAGCAATATGATCACCGCCACTGCGCCCAACCGCCAGCGTTTCACAGCTGCAGGCGCCATTCCCACACTTCGCTTTCAAGGTCCCAGGCGCGGGACATGTAGGCTTTTGGACGCAACGGCAGCGGCAGTGCGTCGACGTCCAAAAAGGTTTTCATACGCAGTCGATACTGTTCACCGGGAGTCAACTGATCGATGTGCGTCACCGGGAAGCTCGCAATCCTTCCCAGGGCGCGTAAGGCAGCCGCCCGCGTTGCAAAACTCTGATGAGCACCGGTCTGCAGGTCGTGCAGATCGAACAAACCCGACAGGGGGTGGAACCGCAGCACGCTGCGCAGGCGATTCTCCACCACGTCCGAATGCCATATCCAGGCGCTGTCGCGCCGCAACTGCACGTGCAGTTCGAAGGTCAACGGCACGCCGTGTTCAAGCGCTTCCAGCGCCGTTTCACTGAGTTCGTAGCGCACGTCGGCGTCGACCAACACGTTTTCGTCGCGCATCGCAACTTCCACCCGTTCGAACTCGAAAGCCGGATCCGCTCCCCGGACAACCCCTGAGAACACCACCAAGGCCGCGCCGATTAGCCGAGGCCACGTCATCACTGCGCCGTTTCCCGTCGGGTCAACAGCGCGTAAAAGAAGCCGTCCCCGCCAGCATCACCCGGCAGGAACTGGCGGCCGAGACCGCAGGCTCGACCTTCGTCGGCCGCTATAGGTATTGAGATCGCGTCCTTTCGGCTGCGCATAAATGACTCTATCTGACGTTCGTTTTCCGCGGAAATCACTGAGCAGGTAACATACAGCAACTTGCCCCCTGGTTTAAGCAAAGGCCATACCGCATGCAGTATTTTTTCCTGGCGCTTCGCCAGCGCGGCGATATCCGCGGCGCGACGCAACAACAGGATATCGGGGTGGCGCCGCACGACCCCCGTCGCCGAACAGGGCACATCCAGCAGTATTCGATCATAACGGACCTCAGCCCACGCACCGAGCGGCTGGGCCGCGTCGCCGGCGCAGAGTTGCAAGCTTTGCCCCAGCCGGTCGGTCGTCTCTCGCACCCGCGCGAGGCGCTGCGCGTCGATGTCGAGCGCCGTCATCCGCAGGTTCGGCGCCAGTTCCATAAGATGCCCGGTCTTGCCGCCGGGCGCTGCGCAGGCGTCCAGTACGCGTTGTCCGTCACGCGGGTCCAGCAAGCCCGCGGCGCGCTGCGCGTTGACGTCCTGTACCGAGACCAATCCCGCTGCGAAACCGGGCAGCTGCAAGACGTCAGCCGGACGATCGAGCACCAAGGCGCTGGAAACGCCCGCGACGGGTCGCGCCGTGCAGCCGGCCCCGGTCAGGAGTGCCGCGTAATCCGACCGGGTGATTCGATTAAGGTTGACCCGGAGCGCCATCGGCGGATGTTCGTTGAGCGCCGCCGCCACCCGTTCCCAATCCGCCGGCCATGTCGTGCTGAGTTCGGCGATCAGCCAGTCGGGTAGTGCGTATCGTGTGCCTGCGGCGGCGTCCAGGCCCGCCGTCAGTGCGGCGGTTTCGCGTTGAAACCGCCGCAAGGCGCCGTTCAGCACTGCGGTCGCCCAAGCCTTGTTCAGCTGGCGCGCGGCACCGGCCGTTTCGGCAACGGCCGCGTGCGCGGGTACGCGGGTGTGCTGCAACTGGTAAAGTCCGCATAGCAGCAAGGCCCAGATATCGCGGTCGCGGTCTTTGAACGGCCGGGCAAGCAGGCGCGTCCCGATCACCGACAACCGCCAGTACCAGCGGCAGACCCCGTAGGCGAGTTCCGCCGTCAGCCCGCGGTCGCGTGCTGGCACGAATGCGCTGTGTCTGGGCAAGCTGGCGCTGAGGGATCGTCCGCGCAATACGTCGGCGACCGCCAGTGCCGCGGCCCCGCGCGGTCCCGGCGGTTGCCGGCGTTTAACCGAGTTGGATGCCTTGGATGGCGTGGGCATTGACGAAATCTGCTGCGTTCATGGCGCGTTTGCCCGGCATCTGCAGCCGGGTAATACGCAACAGACCGTCCCCGGTCGCCACATCGATACCGGCCCGGCCCGCGGCCATGACCATGCCGGGTGACCCGGTTGCTCCGTTGACTGGCGTCGCTTCCCAAATCCTCAGATTGACGCCTTCAAACGCGGTGTGGGCCACCGGCCAGGGATTGAAGGCGCGTACCAGTCGTGAGATCTCCACCGCCGACCCCGACCACGCCACTTGCGCTTCGGTTTTACTGAGTTTCTTGGCGTAAGTCGCCCGCGTTTCGTCTTGCGGCTCCGGTATCGTGCTACCGTTGGCGATACCCGGCAGGGCCTTCGCCAACGCCTCCGCGCCCAGGTCTGAAAGTTTGTCGTGCAGACTGCCGCCGGTATCGAGCGGTGCGATCGGCAGTCGTGCGACCTGCAACACGGGGCCCGTGTCCAGACCCTTTTCCATTCGCATGATGGTTACGCCGGTCTCCTCATCACCGGCCAGGAGCGCACGCTGGATCGGTGCGGCACCGCGCCAGCGCGGAAGTACCGAGGCGTGTATATTGACACAGCCCAAGCGCGGCGCCTGCAATACACGTTCGGGCAACAGCAGTCCGTATGCCACCACGACCATCAGATCGGCGTGCAGGTGTTCCAGGGCAGCAAGGTCGGCCTCGTCCTTGAAGTTCAACGGCTGATAGACCGGCAACGCTGCCGCCAGCGCCGCTTCCTTCACCGGGCTGGGCGTCATGCGGCGCCCGCGACCCGCTGGACGATCGGGTTGGGTATACACGGCGATCACGCTATGCGGCCCCGCCAGCAAGCGCTTGAGCGGGGGGACCGAAAATTCGGGCGTACCGGCGAATACGATTCTCAAGGTATCTGACATGACAACGACGGCCGCTGTCGGCCGCTCTCCAGGGGCAAAGTGGAACGCGGGTCACCGGAGCGGATTCCGACGACCCAAACGCGACTGCTTACATTACAAGACGCTCTGTGCCGGTCGTTTGTCGCCGGACTGCATACGGCTTTCCTTCTCCAGCTTCTTGCGTATGCGCTGGCGTTTGAGGTTCGACAGGTAATCGACAAACAGCTTGCCGTCAAGGTGGTCGATTTCATGCTGAATACAGACTGCGAGCAACCCGTCGACCTCTTGTTCGAAAGGCTGGCCATCGCGGTTCAGGGCGCGAAACCGAATGCGTTCGGCGCGTTGCACCGTTTCGTAAACCCCCGGTACCGACAGACAGCCCTCGTCCATTGCTTCCACCCCGTCTTTATCGAGGATTTCCGGATTGATCAGGGCAGTCGGCTGGTCGCGTTCGTCGCTGACGTCAATTACGATTACCCGCTTGGGAACGTTGACCTGGACGGCTGCCAGGCCGATTCCGGGCGCGTCGTACATGGTCTCCAACATGTCATCGATCAGTTGACGCACGGCGTCGTCGACCACCGAGACCGGCTTGGCCTGATTGCGTAACCGAGGGTCGGGGAAATGCAGAATATCGAGAATCGCCATGATCAGTTACCAAAAATATGTAGTCCACGCTAAAGAAAATTCGCTACGATCATGATAATACAGCAAGAGACGCGTTCAGCGCCGCCCCGCTTTCGACTTAAGGGAATCCCATGTCAACATTCAGACCCATACTCGCCGTTGCAGTTGCACTCAGCTTAGTGCTCTCTTTCCCGGCTTGGGCCGATGATCTTTTGGCCACCAACCATCCGGAACGCTATGTCGTGCGCAAAGGCGACACACTGTGGGACATTGCGGGACGTTTTCTGCGCGATCCATGGCGCTGGCCCGATATCTGGCACGTCAATCCCGGGGTGCGCAATCCGCACCTGATCTACCCGGGGGATGAACTGGAACTGGTCTATCTGGACGGCAAGCCGCGCTTGCGGGTCAAACGCGGTCCACGGGTCGTAAAACTGTCGCCGGAAGCACGGTCGACACCGTGGGACGGCAGTATCCCGACAGTTCCCGTCGACGCCATCGCAGCGTTTCTGACCCGACCCCATGTCATCGACGAGGACGAGCTCGAGCGCGCACCTTATATCGTGGACTTTGCCGAGGAACACATCATCGGTGGTGCAGGGCAGCGCGCTTACGTGCGCGCGATCGAAACGGACGAACCGCTCAATTACGATGTGGTACGTCCCGGAAAGCCTTACAAGGACGCCGAAACCGGTGAGATTCTCGGTCATGAGGCCCAGTATGTCGGGAGCGCTTCGATTCAGCGCACGGGTGACCCGGCAACAATTTACCTGAAGCGCGCCGAACTAGAGGCGGTTATCAGCGACCGGTTGCTGCCGGTTACCGACGATACACCCTACCGCGATTTTTACCCCAAAGCGCCCGAACGCGAGGTCAATGGTGCGATCATCGGCGTGCTGAACGGCGTCAGCCAGATCGGTCAGTACAACGTGGTCGTACTCGACCGAGGCGCCAGTGACGGCCTCAGTCCGGGTACGGTGCTGCGCGTCGACCGACGGGGTGAGACCATCCGCGACATAGTTTCTCCGCAACGCTTGGACAAGGTTACCTTGCCCGACGAAGAAGCTGGATTGCTCATGGTATTCCGTACCTTCGATCGGGTCAGCTTTGCCTTAATCATGCATGCGACCCGCGCGATCCACCTCAGCGACCGGGTACGAAACCCCTGAATTTTTAATGATTTCAGACCCAGGGCGCACGGAAGCACCCGTTGCGGAACCGACTTTGCGTGCCTGGCTGACGCTGCTGCGCGCGCCGGGCATTGGCAGCAGCACGCTGGCGCCGCTCCTGCAGCGGCATGCCGACCCACAATTCTGGCTGGAACGGGCGTCAGCACCGAGCGTTCCAGAGCGCCTGCGGCGCTGGCTGGCCAAGCCCGACGAGGCGCTGATCGAAAGTGACCTGCGCTGGCTGGCGAACCCCGGTCACCATCTGGTGACCGTGACGCAGCCGGAGTATCCACCGCTCCTGCACGATACGCCTGACCCGCCGATCGCGCTGTTCCTGGTTGGCGACCCGGGGGTGCTGGCGCTGCCGCAGATCGCCATGGTGGGGAGTCGCAATCCGACACCGGGCGGACGCCAGACCGCTCATGAGTTCGCCGCGTTCCTCGCCGCCAAGGGACTGATCGTCACCAGCGGCATGGCGCTTGGCATCGACGGCGCCTGCCACGGCGGCGCGCTGGCCGGCGGTGGCAAGACCGTCGCGGTTGCAGGCACCGGACTCGACCGCGTTTATCCCGCACGCCATCGTGAGCTGGCGCATCGTATCGTGGACGGTGGCGGTGCCCTGGTCTCGGAGTTTCTGCCCGGCACGCCGCCCCGACCTGGACACTTTCCCCGGCGTAATCGCATCATCAGTGGTCTCGCCGTCGGCACGCTGGTGGTGGAAGCCGCTTTACAAAGCGGCTCGCTGATCACCGCACGCCAGGCGCTGGAGCAGGGACGCGAAGTGTTCGCCATTCCCGGGTCGATACACAACCCCTTGGCAAGAGGCTGCCACGCCCTCATTCGCGATGGCGCGAAGCTCGTCGAGACCGCCCAGGATGTCATCGAAGAACTCGGCGCCATGTTTGGGCACCTCGCCGAGGCGCCTGCGTCGACGTCGCCCGACGAACCGGAATCCCGACTGCAGGATCCTGATTACCAAACGTTGCTGAACGCCATGGGATATGATCCGATCTCCATCGATACCCTGGTTCGACGTACGGGAAAACCAGCGCAGGAAATATCCTCAATGATGCTATTGCTCGAACTCGAGGGTCATGTATCATCGACATCGGGCGGGCTTTTTGCCCGTGCCGGAAACCCGACTGCGTAGACCTCGCGACGCCCTCGACCCTACGCAGATCGGCGGCAGCCGTTTCCTGGAGCGTCAGGAGACTGTTAAGGCAGCCAAAAACAGCCGGGCTATAGCTCATGGGAAGCGTGCGCCGTGAATGAAAACGTAATCGATGTTCTCATTTACATTTACGAGAACTACATGGACGGCGATGACAACGTCCCGACAGATCAAATCATGCTGGAGGAGGAACTGGTCGAAGCCGGTTTCCCCAAGGGCGAGATCAAAAAGGCATTTGATTGGCTGGACGAGCTTTCGTGGCGTCAGGGCAGCCTGTTGGATACCGACGTGGTCGCCAACCGTTCGATGCGGATTTACACCGAGCAGGAACGACGACGTCTGGATCTCGAGATACAGGGCATGCTGCTCAACCTCGAACAGGGGGGGATCCTGGATCAGCGCAGCCGTGAGCTGGTGATTGAGCGGGCCATGGCGTTGGATGCCGAGGAACTAACGGCTGAGGATGTCAAGTGGATCATTCTGCTCATTCTGCTGAACCAGCCGGGTCAGGAAAGCGCGTTCGCGCTGATGGAGGAGCTGGTTTACAACGGCGATCCGGGATACCTGCATTGATTGCATTCCATCCAGGCAGCCTATAGCACTCTGGCGGTAGCGTTCTGACAGGACCTGTACGGACGCCGATGGGTGAAACGCCCGGGTCTCGTGCACATTGAGGCTTGACACCTCCGCCCTTCCCCAGCTATTCCCTATACAGCGCCCGCCGTCGACCGGTGGGTATTTTTTCAGCGAAACTCCAACGTAGGAAGTGGAATCCGGATATGGATCTGGTCATAGTCGAATCGCCCGCGAAGGCGAAGACGATCGAAAAATACCTGGGCAAGGGCTTTGAAGTCCTGGCTTCGTATGGTCACGTGCGCGACCTCGTCCCCAAGGAGGGTGCGGTCGACCCGAGTGACGGATTTCGCATGAAATACCAGGTAATCGATCGCAACGACAAGCACGTCAAGGCGATCGCCGCCAAGTTGAAGAACGCGGATAACCTGTACCTGGCGACCGACCCGGATCGCGAGGGCGAGGCGATTTCCTGGCACCTTTACGAATTGCTGAAAAACCGCAAAGTCCTCAAGGACAAAAACGTACAGCGGGTGGTGTTCAACGAGATCACCAAAAAGGCCGTGCAGGATGCCGTGGCGAATCCGCGCGAGCTCAGCATGGACCTGGTCAACGCGCAACAGGCCCGCCGCGCCCTGGACTACTTGGTAGGATTCAATCTTTCCCCGCTGCTGTGGAAGAAGATTCGACGTGGGTTGTCCGCCGGCCGGGTGCAAAGCCCCGCATTGCGTCTGATCGTCGAGCGAGAAGAAGAAATCGAGCGCTTTGTCAGTCAGGAATATTGGACCATCGAGGCCGATTCGCGCAAAGACGGTCAGCAGTTCGCGGCCAAGCTCACCCATTTCCAAGGCGAAAAGCTGGAACAGTTTTCGATCACCCAGGGCGAACGCGCCGGCGAAGTCGAAAAGGCGCTCGTGCAGGGCGCCAACGGTAAGCTCGACGTTCTGAACGTCGACAAGAAGCAACGCAAGCGCAACCCCGCCGCGCCGTTCACGACGTCGACCCTGCAACAGGAAGCATCGCGCAAACTGGGTTTTACCACCCAGCGCACCATGCGGGTCGCACAACAGCTTTACGAGGGCGTGGATATCGGCGGCGGTGCCGTCGGTCTGATCACCTACATGCGTACCGACTCGGTCAGTCTTTCCGACGACGCCTTGACTGAAATCCGCGCCTTTGTCGCCGACAAGTACGGTTTTGATCAGCTGCCGAAAGAAACGCGCACCTTCAAAACCAAGGCGAAAAATGCCCAGGAAGCCCACGAGGCCATACGGATCACCTCGGCGTGGCGTACGCCCCAGGATCTCAAAGCCCACCTCAACAAAGACCAGCTGCGCCTCTACGAGCTCATCTGGAAACGGACCATCGCCTGTCAGATGATCCACGCTACCATTCACACCGTCGCCGCCGACCTTGGTGCCGGCGAAGGCAACATCTTTCGCGCGACCGGTTCGACGGTCGCTGCGCCCGGGTTCATGCAGGTTTATCTCGAGGGCAAGGACGACGCGACAAAGGGCGAGGAGGATGAAAAGCTGCTGCCGCCGCTCAAGGTTGGGGAGCGGATCGATTTGCTGGCCATCAGGCCCGAACAGCACTTTACCGAACCGCCGCCACGTTACAGCGAAGCTTCGCTGGTCAAAACGCTCGAAGAATTCGGCATCGGTCGACCTTCCACTTACGCCAGTATCATTTCGACCCTGCAGGATCGCGAGTACGTCGAGCTGGAAAAGAAGCGCTTCTATCCAACGGACGTCGGTCGGGTGGTCAACAAATTCCTGACCAACTACTTCACCCAATACGTCGATTACGACTTCACCGCCCGGCTTGAGGACGAGCTGGATGCGGTATCGCGCGGCGAGGAAGAATGGGTGCCGCTGCTCGAAAGATTCTGGCAACCGTTCAAAGACCGGATCGACGATACGCAAGAAAACGTCAAACGTTCGGACGTCACCCAGGAAGTGACCGACGAGGACTGCCCCAAATGCGGCAACAAGCTCTCGATACGCCTGGGACGCAACGGCCGGTTTATCGGGTGCACCCACTATCCCGAGTGCGACTACACGCGCGACCTGCACGGTGATAAGAAGGACGCCGACGAACCCGAGGAAGTGGGCCGCGAATGTCCGGAGTGCAACGCCAAGCTGGTTTTCAAACAGGGCCGGTACGGTAAGTTCATCGGTTGCTCAAGTTACCCTAAGTGTCGCTATATCGAGCCGCTGGACAAGCCCGAGGATACCGGGGTGGAATGCCCGAAATGCCATAAAGGCAACTTGATGAAGCGAAAATCCCGCCGCGGCAAGATCTTTTTCTCTTGCGCGACCTATCCGAAATGCGACTACGCCATCTGGAACCAGCCGCTGGCCGAGCCATGTCCAAATTGCGCCTGGCCCCTCGTGACACTGAAGGTGACCAAGCGCAAGGGGGCGGAAAAGGTGTGTCCGCAATGCAAGCATACCGAACCGGCGGAGCCACTGGATTCGCAAGATGAAGCGGGTGCCGCTTGAGCGGGCGATACCCGCACCGTTCCGTCAGCGTCCCGGCGGTTGAAGCGGACCGAGCCACCTGATGTCACCGTTCCGATTGCGGCAAGTCGTGCGCACAATTCACGCGGGGGGCGTCATCGCCTACCCGACCGAGGGGGTCTATGGCCTGGGTTGTGATCCGCTCGAACCGCGCGCCGTCCAACGCCTGCTGGAATTGAAGCAGCGCCCGGTCGCCAAGGGTCTCATCGTCATCGCAGCGGATTTCAGCCAGCTCGAGGCCTTCGTAGAGCGCCTGCCCAAAACGCGAATGCGCGAAGTCCTTGCCTCCTGGCCCGGCCCGAACACCTGGCTGCTGCCGCGCGCGCCAAATTGCCCCTCCTGGCTGACCGGCCGCCACGCCACGCTAGCGGTGCGGGTGACCCGCCACCCCATCGCCGCCGCGCTGTGTCGCGCCGCGGGCACGCCGCTGGTCTCGACCAGCGCCAACCGGGCCGGCCGGCAGCCGGCGCAAACTGCGGTCCAGGTGCGTCTGCGATTCTCGCAGGGCATCGACGCGATCGTTGCGGGCGCGGTCGACACGCGCGGCGGCCCGACCAGAATCCGCGACGGCGCCTCCGGCGCCATCGTCCGCGCCGCCTGATGCCGCAAAGCGCCGGCCCGAAGTCCAAGTTGTCCACCCCCGCTCTTATCTGGTGAAATGCCGGAGTGACTCGAATTCACCAAGAACAGTACGCATGCCAAAATTCCCTGATACCGCCGCCGTCAAGACCTATCTGCTCGATCTCCAGGACCGCGTCTGCGCTGCCTTAAACGCCGTTGACGGAGGCCCTGGGTTTCTCGAAGACACCTGGGAGCGGCCTGGCGGCGGCGGCGGGCGCAGCCGCGTGCTGGAGGGCGGCAAGGTTTTCGAGAAGGGTGGTGTGAATTTCTCGCATGTGTTCGGCGACGCCATGCCGCCGTCGGCGACGGCACAGAGACCGGAGTTGTCCGGTCGTCATTTCCAGGCGATGGGGGTATCTCTGGTCATGCACCCGCTCAACCCCTACGTACCCACCTCGCACGCGAATGTGCGGTTCTTCATCGCGGAAAAACCGGGCGCCGAACCGGTTTGGTGGTTCGGCGGCGGGTTCGACCTGACACCTTATTATGGCTTCGAGGCGGACGCGGTGCATTGGCACCGCACCGCGCGGGCAGCCTGCGCGCCGTTCGGCGAGGAAACCTACCGACGCTACAAACAGTGGTGTGACGAGTATTTCTACCTCAAACACCGTGATGAGCCGCGGGGAATAGGCGGCCTGTTTTTCGACGATTTGAACGAATCGGGCTTCGCGACGACCTTCGATTTCATGCGCAGTGTCGGCGATCATTACCTGCCGGCCTATCTGCCCATCGTAGAGCGGCGCAAAGACCACGCTTACGGCGCACGGGAACGCGATTTCCAGCTGTATCGCCGTGGTCGCTACGTGGAGTTCAATCTGGTCTTCGACAGGGGCACCTTGTTCGGGCTGCAATCCGGAGGGCGTACGGAATCCATTCTCATGTCGCTTCCCCCACTGGTTAAATGGAGGTACGACTGGCGACCCGATCAGGATAGTCCCGAGAGCGAGCTGTACGAGGTCTTTTTGAAGCCTCGGGATTGGGCAGCGATCGGGACATCCTGAGCGCCGGAGCCGACGACTGAAAAAGCAGTCATAAAAAAAGGCTCGCCCGGGGAGGGAGCGAGCCTTAAAGCGCCTAGTAAGCGCCGGAGGAGGATCGTACCAAGCCGACCCCTAGGGAGGGGGGTCGGTACAGCACAATGGCTGCCGTACGCCTATTATGACGGCGCTATTCTTCGGTTCTTTAGAGGCCTTCCGTTAACCTGTGATTTTAACGCCTAGTGGGCCAGGGCCGCCGACTTACTGCGCTGCACGGCCCAAGCCGATGTTCAATCGATCGGGTAGATCACGAATCATCGGCTTCAGTCCAGATGCTCCCGAAGCCAATCCAGAATCCAGTGGCTGGCGCGCGAACCACTGAACCGCCCCCGCTCCTCGCCGGCCACGAACAGCATGATGGTCGGAAAGCCGCGCAGACGATAATGGCCCGCGAGGCGCATGTTTTCGCCCTCGTCCACTTCGACCTTCGCCAGACGCACCCGGCCACCGAGTTGCTCAATAACGCGCGTGACATGCGGCGCGATTGCGTGACACGGCGCGCACCAGTCGGCCCAGAAATCCACCAGTACGGGAGTGGTGAGTGAAGCGTCGACAACCCGCTCCTGAAAGTCGTCGACACTGGCGTCGAACACGAGATCGGTGGTGTGGCGCTGCATGTCAGTCTCCGCGCACTCGATCCACGGCAAGCCGGATGGCCTTGACGACCATGGCTTCCACTTCCGCGACCACATCGATCCCCGGACTGCCTTGGGCGTTGGCGGTCGGTCGGGCGAACACCACTGTGGTTCGACCTGCGCGCTCGTAAAAGCCGACACACAGTGGACAAAGCGCCACAAGGTCAGGGTCGGCGCCGCTCACTGCGTTGGCAAACCAACCATTGCAGACCACCATACTGCGAATTGCATCGAGATTGGCCCGGTTGAAGTCCTCGCCCCACTTGTTCTCGAAGCGCGCGATGTTCGCCAGGATATCGGCCTCAAAGACGACCCAGAAGCGAGCGTCTTCGAGGGCCGCATACACCGCCGGATAAACCGTATCTACAGGCCGATCGACTTCCACCTTGAATACTCCGGCAGGCGCCGCGTACGCTGTGCCCAACGGCAGCAACCCGACGCACAACACAAACAACCAGCGCTTCATCCGTTCCAACTCCAAGCGTAACCCAGAGGCATATACTAACCCGCTAAACACGGGACCTTAATACTCGCAGTTTGGATCGGTTTTCCGTGATTTCGGTGCCAACACCGGGCCACATCGCTCACCCACGCTTGGTGCAGGCGGCCCAGACCCGTTACGATGGCGTTTTTTGACGCTGAGCCGACATGATCGACGACACGCTACGCATCGCGACCCGCAAATCTCCACTGGCCCTGTGGCAGGCCGAACACGTAGCCGCAAGCCTGCGCGCCGCTCGCCCCGGGTTATCCGTTGAATTGCTGGGGATGAGCACGCAGGGTGACAAGATACTGGACACGCCGCTGGCCAAGATCGGCGGCAAAGGCCTGTTCGTCAAGGAACTCGAGCAAGGCATGCTGGACGGCAGCGCCGACATCGCCGTTCACTCGATGAAGGACGTGCCGGTGACTCTGCCGCCGGGTTTGCACCTGCCTGTCATCATGCAGCGTGAAGACCCGCGCGACGCCTTCGTCTCCAACCAATACGCCGATCTTGACGCGCTTCCCGACGGCGCGCGGGTCGGCACGTCGAGTCTGCGACGCCAGTGTCAGATCGCCGATCGTCGCCCCGACCTGACAATCCTGCCGCTGCGCGGCAACGTCAACACCCGGCTCAAAAAGCTGGACGACGGAAACTACGACGCGATTATTCTCGCCTCGGCGGGTTTAAAACGGCTGGGGTTTGCCCAGCGAATCCGCGGTTACCTGTCCGAGGAACAAAGCCTGCCGGCCATCGGGCAGGGCGCAATCGGGATCGAATGCCGTGTCGATGACGCGCGCGTCAACGCCCTGATCGCTCCCCTGCTGCACCCCGGCACCGCAGCCTGCGTCGCGGCCGAGCGGGCCATGAATCACCGCCTCGAGGGCGGCTGCCAGGTGCCGATCGGCGGTTTCGCAGTGCTGGAAAACGACCGGCTCTGGTTGCGGGGCCTGGTCGGTACGGTGGACGGCAGCGAGGTCATACGGGCGGAGACCCGGGGCCCGGTGTCAGACAGCGCGGCCCTCGGGACCAGGCTCGCCGACGAACTGCTGGCGCGCGGCGCGCGCCGCATTCTGGATCAGCTCTACGGCAACGCAGGCGGATGATCGCTGCCCCTTGCCACCTCGGCGGCATCGGCGTCCTGGTTACACGGCCGGCGCACCAGGCCGACGCCTTGTGCGAACTGATCGAGCAAGCCCATGGGCGCCCCATACGCCTGGCGGCAATCGAGATCAAGCCCATCGCGAACCCGTACCCCGCCAAGACGATTCTGTCCCAGCCGTGCGACGTGATGATCTTCGTCAGCGCCAACGCGGTGGACCACGCATTTCCCCTGCTCCCCGACGCCCTCCCCGCGGACATGGCGATCGGCGCCGTCGGCCGGGCGACCGCCCAGCAGCTCACCGTCAGCGGTCTGGACCCGACGCTGGTGCCCGACGCGCAGTTTGACAGCGAAGGCTTGCTGGCGCTGCCCGAACTTCAGTCGTTGCGCGGCAAGCGGGTGGTGATCGTGCGCGGACACTCGGGCCGACCGTTGTTGGGGGACACTCTGGCCGAACGCGGTGCCGAGGTCGACTACGCCGAGGTATACACGCGGACCCTGCCACGGCGCGATACGCGCAACCTGATCAAGGGCTGGACGCGGATGGTGGACATCGTTACCGCCACCAGCACCGAGATCCTCGACAATCTTTTCGTCATGCTGGGCGACACGGGAGCGCAGCTGCTGCGGGCCACGCCCCTGATCGTGGTCAGCGAGCGAGCGGCGGCACATGCCAAACAGCTCGGTTGCCGCCGCATTCACCTGGCCGATTCCGCGCTCAACGCCAGCTTGCTCGAGGCAACCTGCGAACTCGCACGGGAGGCTGGGCTGAAGCCGTCGATTTGGTAGGCCGGCGCCGCGCCCGTATTATTCGCTCATGAACGAAGCAAACGAAAAAGAGGGCGTCGTCATCGACGTCGCACCCGAACGAGCGCCCGACGCTGACCCGCCGCAGGGCGCGCCTGCCGACGTAAAACGGGACGCGACCGAACCCGCGGGGCGTTCCCGCGGCGGACGAAAAGCCGGATGGGCGCTGTTGGCCATCGCGCTGCTGGGTGCCGGCCTGGTGTTCGTCTACTACGCTTCGCGTGCGCTGCAGGGCGACCTGCAGGCCCTCGACGAGCGTCTTGCCCAGGCGCTGCAGGCGCAGGCGGAACTTCAAGCTGCGGTCAACGAAACGGCGCGCTCCCAAGCCGAGTTCATGGCCAAGCGGGCGAGCGCGCTCGACACCACTGTAGCCAAGCAGGAACTGGCCATACGCCAGCAGACGGCCGCGATCCGGGAGCACGAGCAGCGCCTGACCGACGAACGGCGGCTCATGGCGGATCGGGAGGCAGAGTTGCGCGCCGCGGTGGCGGACGTGCAGCGACGCGTGGGCGGTTCCGGCAACCAGTGGAAGGTCGCCGAGGCGGAGTATCTCGTCAGGCTCGCGGGACACCGGCTAGGCCTGGCACGCGACTTGGCGACGGCGCGTGAAGCGCTGGCAACAGCCGGCGCCAGGCTCAAGGACACTCACGACCCGAACTGGCGGGACGTGCGTGCGATGATTGCACGTGACATCGCCGCTTTGTCGGCCGTCGAGCTTCCCGATTACGATGCCCTGGCGGCGCGGCTCGCGGAACTGATCGACCAGGTTCCCGCGCTGGCGCTGGTCGGAAGCGGGCGCATCACTTTGCAGGACGAGGCGCCTCGTGAACCCGACGACCGGACGCGGGCGCCGGACGCCGTGCCAGGCAGTCGAATCGGCGGACTGCTGGGTGATTTTTGGGGAGGTTTGAAAAACTCGGTGCGCATTCGCCGCAAGGATCAGCCGGCGCGTGCCCTGCTGACGCCGGAACATGCCATGTTCGTGCGCCAGAATCTGGTGTTGCACCTCGAGGCGGCGCGTCTCGGGCTGGTCCGCCAGGATCCTTCCATGTACCAAAGCAGCCTTGCTTCGACACGCATCTGGCTGCAGCGCTACGTCGATAACGACACCAGGGCCGCGCAGGCGTTTGCAAACGCGCTGGCCGCGCTGAGCGAGGTCGAAGTTCGCCCCGAGCTTCCTGATATCGACCGCACGCTAAGTGAGCTGCACGCGCGCCAACGACTGCAGGAAGTCGAGCCGGCACCGGCGGCCGAAAACGTCACCGGCGCTGCGGAAACGCCGCCATGAGTGCGGTGATCAAGCTTTGGCTCGCCCTGGTCGTTGGCGGCCTCATTGCAGCCGCGGTTTATCGGGACAGCGGTTACGCGCTCTTGTCGTACGGTACCTGGTCGATCGAAATGAGCCTCGCGCTGCTGTTGCTGCTGCTCGCCGTAGTGTTCATTTCGCTGTACCTGCTGTTGCGACTCGTGGCTCGCCTGGCGCGCCTGCCCGCCAACACACGCGCCTGGAAACAACAGCATGGCGCAGCTCTGGCGCGCCGCACCCTGACGCGGGGACTCCTGGAGCTGTCCGAAGGCAACTTGTCCAGTGCCGAGCACCATCTCGTCAAGTACGCCGAACGCTCCGACACCCCGCTGCTGAATTACCTGGCGGCAGCACGCGCCGCCCAGCTGCAGGGCGCGCATGAGCGACGGGACAGCTATATCCGCCTGGCCCACGAAAGTATGCCATCGGCCGAAGTTGCCGTCAGTCTAACCCAGGCGGAGCTGCAACTGGCCGACGGTCAACTCGAACAAGCGCTGGCGACGCTGCGCCACCTGCGCCACATCGCACCGAATCACACCTATGTACTGCGCATGCTGCGGCGCCTGTATGAACAGCTGGGCGATTGGGATCAGCTCAACGAACTTCTGCCGATCCTGCAAAAACGCGGCATCCTGGCCGATGCGGAGCTCCACGAACTCGGAGTGCGGGTGCATCGCGCCCTGCTGGAACGCGCTTCGGTATCGGTGGAGAAAACCCGGGTGACCGAGATCTGGGGGCAGGTGCCGCGTAAGCTGAAGCGCGACGCACGCCTGGTTGCCGACTACGCCGCCTACTTGCAGGAGCGTAGCAAACACGCCGAGGCCGAATCCTTGTTGCGCCGAGCTTTGAGCGGCGAGTGGAGCGATGAACTGATCGCTCTTTATGGACAATCGATCTCGGATACGCCGTCTCGCCAGCTGGCATTTGCCGAGACTTTTCTGGAGGCGCACCCACGCAACCCTGCGTTACTGCTCGCGCTCGGACGTTTGTGTCTGCGCGCCAAACTCTGGGGTAAGGCGCGCGGTTATCTTGAAGCCTGCATCGGCGCAGGCGGACCCGCCGTCGCGTTCAGCGAACTCGGCTATCTGTTGGAGCACCTGGGCGAGCCGGAGCGCGCGCTGAAAGTGTATCGCAAGGGGCTGATCGGGCCCGACGGGTCGATTCCGTTGCCGCTGCCCGACAACATCCGTACGACGCACGCCCACAAGCCGTTGTCCAGGGAGCACGCGAACCTCGAGTCACCACCACCACATGGGGCGCGGCCGGCCGCCGAGTCGTCATGAAGTCGAAGTCATTTCCCACACTCTAGGAGGCTGTCCGAGAACAGACTGACCTACTGCGGACGCGCCGAATTGGTCCTGTTAATCGATCATTCTCGTTGAATAGTCACCACTATTCGCCTCAAATGATCGACAAACATGCCTCAATTTGGAACGCCCGCGTGACAACCGCTGTTCTCGGCCAGCCTCCTAGCTTTCACCTGAGGATCGACTCCGTGTACCGCAAGCACCCCTGGCGCTGGATCATGCGTGTGGCAGCCGCCTTAGTCTTACTGCGCGGCGCGGCAGCCGAACCCCTGGTGGTCTTGCCCGACTACCGACTGACCGCGAACGAACTGGCCGTCGTCGTCAATCAGCAGGATCCATTGAGTGAGCGCATCGCCGCCTATTACATGGAACGCAGGAAGGTTCCTGTGAAAAATCTGATCCGCATTTCGACGCAACCGCAGGCGCCCGTCCTGAGCGTCGCGGAATTCACCGGGATTTTCGAGCAGGTTCGCGCCCAAACCGCACCGCATATCAAAGCCTATGCCTTGACCTGGACGCGACCCTACCGCGTCGACTGCATGTCGATCGGGACGGCGTTCGCGGCCGGCTTCGACCGCGCCTGGTGTTCCGAGCATCTCTGTGCACCGACTCGATTCAGCCCCTATGCGGCGCCCGGCGGTCGAGCGGTGATGGCAGCCCCGAATTTTCGACCGACCATGGTGATTGCGGCCACCGATTTTTCGGCGGCACAGGCGCTCATCGAGCGGGGCATCGCGGCGGACGACAGCCATCCCGCGGGAACCGCCTATCTGCTAAACACCAGCGACGCGAACCGCACCGTGCGCGCCGTGCTTTACCCTGAGATTGTGCGAAAGCTGGCGGCTTCTATCGCAATCGAAACCTTGGACGCCGACTTTATCCGCGACCGCGAGGATGTCATGTTTTACTTCACCGGCCTGACCCGGGTCGAGCACCTGGACACGTTGCGCTTTCTGCCCGGGGCCGTGGCCGACCACCTCACCTCGGCCGGCGGTATGCTCCCGCCGTCACGTCTGCCCGACGGCAACACGCCGGTACAGGAAGCCCCGACGCAGATGAGCAGCATCGAATGGTTACGGGCCGGCGCGACGGGCAGTTACGGCGCGGTCGTCGAGCCCTGCAACTTCAAGGCGAAATTTCCTCACCCGGGGATACTCATGGAGCTCTACCTCAAGGGAAAAACCTTGCTCGAGGCATACTGGCGCAGTGTCGGCATGCCGGGCGAGGGTATCTTTGTCGGGGAACCCCTGGCGAGTCCGTTCGGCGGCTACCGCATCGAATCGCGGGACGGGGGCTACCTGCTGCACACCAATGTGCTGGACCCGAACCGCTACCGGATCGACCAGGCTGCATCTCCCGTCGGACCTTATACGGCCACGCGGTACGGGCTCGACGTGAAACCGGGCGAGCGAAGCTTTTCGCTACCCGACCTGGGCGCCAACGTGTTGAAACTGACACCGCTAACCCCGTGACCACGGTTGGCGCAGGTTCAGATGGGCAACGCGGTCTTATCGACAACCCGCCGCATCACGAAACTCGAATGCACCCCGCTGACGCCCTCGATGCGTGTGATCTTGTGCAGCAGCAGCACCTGATAGGCCTCCATATCGCGGACCACGACTTTTAGCTGGTAGTCTGCGTCCTGTCCGGTAATCAACAGGCACTCGAGCACCTCCGGCAACGCGCCGACCTTGCGTTCGAAGTTCGCGAATCGCTCGGGGGTATGCCGATCCATGGCGATGTGGATCAGGGCCATCAGGGTCAAGCCGAGTTTGGCGGCATCCAAAACGGCACGGTATCCGGCTATCACGCCCTGTTCCTCGAGCGCCCGGACCCGCCGCAGGCAGGGCGACGGCGACAGACCGATGCGTTCGGCCAGATCCTGATTGCTGATCCGGCCGTCGCGCTGCAGTTCTTCGAGAATCCTGCGGTCGTAACGGTCAAATGACATTGCATGCCTCCCTTAATGAGAACCGTGGAGTATAATTGCGGATTATATTAAAAATATAGAATTTTATTGCGCAATTAGTTCGTTTTCTTATTCAAATAGCAAGCTAATGCCGCTCCGATTCGTCTAATCTTTCAACATCGGCCACAAGCCGTCAGCACCGGACCCGGGCCACAAGCGCCGCGTCGTAACAACCGCCCCACAAAGGTGTAGGATACCGCCCCTCTTCGCCGGGAAGGGGGTGCGGGTAAACCCAACCGACAGGAAGCACGCCGTGAACAAGTTCGATCATCGCAAGTATCGCCCGACACAAACTACACCGGTGCACAACCGCCAGTGGCCGAATCGCACCATCGACGCCGCTCCGATCTGGGCCAGTGTCGATCTGCGTGACGGTAATCAGGCGCTGCTCGAACCGATGAACGTCGCGCAGAAACGCCGTCTGTGGGCGCTGCTGGTCAAGCTCGGCCTGAAGGAAATCGAAGTCGGTTTCCCCTCGGCCAGTCAGCCCGACTACGATTTCGTGCGCTGGCTGATCGAAGCGGACCAGATTCCCGACGACGTCACCGTCCAGGTGCTGGTACAGGCGCGCGACGACCTCATTGCACGTACTTTCGAGGCGCTGCAAGGCATCAAGCGCGCCAACGTGCACGTCTACAATTCGACCTCCACGGTGCAGCGCGAACGGGTGTTTAATCGCGACCGCGATGGCATCAGGCAAATCGCTGTGCACGGCGCCGAACTGTTACGGCGCGAAGCGCTCAAGCACCCGGAAACCCAATGGATCTTTCAGTATTCACCGGAGAGTTTCTCCAACACCGAATGGGACTATGCGGTGGAAGTGTGTGAAGCCGTCATAGATGTATGGCAGCCGACGCCGGAACGCCCCTGTATATTCAACCTGCCGGCCACGGTCGAAAGCAGCACGCCCAATGTGTTTGCCGACCAGGTGGAGTACTTCTGCAACCATATCTCGCGGCGCGACGCCATTATTGTGTCGGTGCACACCCACAACGACCGCGGTTGCGCGGTGGCTGCTTCCGAACTGGCGGTATTGGCGGGCGCCGACCGCGTTGAAGGCACCTTGATGGGGAACGGCGAGCGCACCGGCAATATGGACATCGTCACCATGGCCATGAACCTGTACAGCCAGGGTGTGGACCCTAAGCTGGACTTATCCAACGCTGACGAAATCATACAAGTTTACAATCAATGCACCGGCCTGCCTGTACATCCTCGGCACCCCTGGTTGGGCGAACTGGTCTACACCGCCTTCTCCGGTTCGCACCAGGACGCCATACGCAAGTGCCTGCACCAACAACAGAACAACGAACCCTGGCAGGTCGCCTATCTGCCTATCGATCCAAAGGATCTGGGCCGGGATTACCAGGCGGTGATTCGGGTCAATAGCCAATCGGGCAAGGGCGGCGTCGCCTACGTGCTCGAACGCGACTACGGCTTGTGTTTGCCGCGCTGGCTGCAGGTCGAACTGGCGCAGATCGTCCAGCGTGAAAGTGAAACCCGCCGTGGTGAAATCGACAGTGCGACCATCCATGCGCTGTTCGAACAACACTTCGTGACTGATCTGGCACCCTGCCGCCTGGAGGGTTACCGCCTCGACCGCAAGGACGGCATCGACGTGATCGATGCCCAACTGTCAGGCAGCGACGGTCCGCAGGTGATACACGGCGAGGGCGAAGGTGCCATTGCCGCGTTCGTCGACGCCTGGACGGGTGCGTACGGACAGCAGATCAACGTGGTGGACTACAGCGAGCACGCGATTGGCTCCGGTACCGACGCTGCCGCGGCGGCCTACGTACAACTGAACGTGGACGGGCTGCGGATCAGCGCCGCCGCCATTGATCACGACACCGTGAGTGCGTCACTCAAGGCTGTGCTCGCCGCCATGAACCGGGTGGCCATAAGAAGATGTGCCGCGTGACAACCCGGTAGCATCCGTAGGGCGGGTAAGCGAAGCGCATCCCGCCGATCAAGAATCCGTGGAGCTGAAGCATTGGAACGGCACGTCGACGCCTGCAACAGCGACGGCGTACCCGACGCGACCGACGCCTTCCCCCGCAACGCGTCCGAGACCGTGGATACCGATTCCGATGGAACCGGCAACGACCAGGATTTGGACGGCGACGGCATACCCGACAAGGTGGAAAGCGGTCTAGGGCTCGATCCGTTGGATGACGCGCACGCCATACGGGACGCCGAAAGCGATCTGACGGAGTATCTCAATGGGACCGACCCGCTCCAACCAGAGAACGACCCAGACGGTGATTGTCATTTTCAATACGCTACTCGAGTAAGCGGGACCGCGGGTAAGGAGACCGTTATGCCAGTGGCAGAACCTAGTGCGACGAACGCAGGGCGGATGGCCACGCTGGGTGCGTGACCAGAGGAGGTTGCTCGCGATTTAGCGGACAAGTCGCGCCTTGCGCATCGCTGAGAAGGCTCCTACGGGAGAAGACGTTTGCGGCGCGACCACGCAGCGCCACCGGCGGGGTGATTGCTCCTATCCTCCTATGGCCGCTGCGTCGCAAGACGTCGCACGACCGCTTTTTCGAGTTCCACCAAAAACAGCACCGACGAAGCAACGAGGACGATACGGATCCAGGTATCGAATTCCAGGGCCGACGTGCCGAACAAGGCCTGCATCGACCCAAGGTAGGTAAACCCGAGCTGAAACACGATGAGCAGGCCGATTGCAATCAGTACGAATCGGTTACCGAACAATCCGGCGTAGTTCAACACCGGGGCGGTGATATAGCGTGAATTGAAGAGATAGAAGATCTCGAACATCACCAGGGTATTGACGGCCACGGTGCGCGCGGTTTCGATATCGGCGCCTTCGGCGCGTTCCCAGACGAACAGCCCGAATGTCCCGACCACCAGGATCAGCGACACGAACACGATGCGCCAGACGAACAGGCGATTGAGCACTCCTTCACCCGGTTCGCGCGGGCGCCTGCGCATGACGTTTTCTTCTGGTGGTTCGAATGCCAGCGCCAATGCCAGCGTGACGGCCGTAATCATATTGACCCACAGAATCTGCACGGCGGTAATGGGCAGGGAGCGGCCCAATACAATCGCGGCAATGATGATCAAGGCCTCGCCGCCGTTGGTTGGCAGGATAAACAAGATAGCCTTCTTGAGATTGTCGTAAACGGTGCGCCCCTCTTCCACGGCATGCGAAATAGAGGCGAAGTTGTCATCCGCCAGCACCATCTCCGCGGCCTCCTTGGCGACTTCGGTCCCTTTCTGCCCCATGGCCGTACCGACATCAGCCCGTTTCAACGCCGGCGCATCGTTCACCCCGTCGCCGGTCATTGCCACGACGTGGCCGTTGGCTTGCAGCGCCTTCACCAGACGCAGTTTGTGCTCCGGGCTGGAGCGGGCAAAGATGTCGACCTCGTTGACCGCAGCACGCAATTGCTCGTCGTCCATGATCTCGATTTCGCTGCCGGTCAAGACATTACCGCCGTCGCCAATACCCATCTGGGTACCGATCGCGATTGCCGTGACTGCGTGGTCTCCGGTAATCATCTTCACGCGAATACCGGCCGACTGGCACCGCTGCACGGCCAGGATGGCGTCTTCACGGGGGGGGTCGATCATGCCGACCACGCCCAGCAGCGTCAGGTCGTCCTGCATATCGGCGAAGTGCAGTTCACGATGCTGGTCGTCGGACAGCTTGAAAGCGATCGCCAACAGACGCTGACCGCGACGCGCAATGGAGTCCATGCGGCTGTTCCAGTAATCGAGATCGATCGGCGCGTCCTCGCCATGCATCCTTTGACGGGTGCACATCTGCAGGATACGCTCGGGCGCGCCCTTGATGTAAGCAAAACCATGTCCGGCGTGATCATGATGCAGAGTCGCCATAAAACGGTGTTCGGATTCGAACGGAATGACATCGGTGCGCGGCCACTCCTCGGCTTCGAACGCGGGCGTGAGCCCGGCCTTGATGCCCAGCGTCAGTAGCGCGCCTTCGGTTGGGTCACCCTGCAGCACCCACTGGCCGTCCTGTTCGTAAAGCGATGCGTCGTTGCATAATATGGCGGCACGGGTCAACTCCGCCAGGATGGGGTAGTCGCTGACCGCCACTTCTTCGTCGCCCAGCCGAAAACCGCCGTGCGGGTCGTAGCCGACGCCGCCGACGTCGAACAACCCCATGCCGGTGGCCACGGTGCGTACGGTCATCTCGTTGCGGGTCAGGGTACCGGTCTTATCCGAGCAGACCACCGTCACCGCCCCCAGGGTCTCCACCGCGGGTAGGCGGCGGATGATGGCGCGCCGGCGCGCCATGCGCTGGACGCCAATCGCCAGCGTGATCGTCATGATGGCGGGCAACCCCTCCGGGATCGCCGCAACCGCCAGACCGACCGCCGCCAGGAACATATCGGGCGCGGAATAGTCCCTGGCCAGCACACCGAAGGCAAATGTGAGGGCGGCGACGGCGATTATGGCCCCGGTCAGCCAGCGTCCGAACTCGGCCATCTGGCGTAGCAACGGCGTGGTCAGGGTTTCGACCCGTTCCAGCATGGTACTGATGCGGCCGATCTCGGTCGTCGCGCCGGTGGCCACCACCACGCCACTCGCCTGGCCGTAGGTGACAAAGGTTCCGGAATACGCCATTGAGCGGCGATCGCCCAGCACGGCGTCCGCCGCCACGGTATCAACGCCCTTGCCGACAGGCACCGACTCACCCGTCAGCACGGCCTCGTCGATCTGCAGATTCTTGACCCGGATCAGGCGCAGATCCGCGGGCACCTTATCGCCCGATTGCAGTTGCACGACGTCGCCGGGCACCAGTTCCTCCGCCGGCAAGGTTACGATACGGCCGTCGCGCCGCACCGCTGCCTGCTGGGATAACATGTCGCGGATGGCATCCAGGGCCTTTTCCGCCTTGCCCTCCTGGACGAACCCGATCACGGCGTTGATCAACACGACACCGACGATGACACCGGTATCCACCCAGTGACCGAGCGCGGCCGTGACCGAGGCCGCGGCCAGCAGCACGTAGATCAGCACGTTGTGGAATTGCGCAAAGAAACGTACCAGCGGATTGCGCGGCTTGACGACGACCAGCCGATTCGGCCCATACTCGGTGATACGCCGTTCGGCTTCCGCCTGCGAAATACCGTGCGCGGAACTGGCGAGTTCGCTCAGTACGGTATCCGCCGGCAAGGCATGCCAGTCCCGCCTGACCGCGTTGCTCACCTCAGCCATGGATTCTCCAGAAGATTGATCTACCGACGCAGCCAGCCGCGCCCCAGCAACAAACCAGCCGCTGCACCTGCCGTCATCGGCCAGGTAAGATCGGGTGTTCCCTTCCAAAATTCCGCGGCGCTCCAGGCGCCGACATCCGCCCCGACCGAACCCAGCAGTACCACGCGCATTAAACTACACCACGGGCATTGCGTTGGCTGGTTCGACATAGGTACTGTCGGGGTCTCGGCGAAGTTGGTGGCGGGCTGCACTACAATGAATGCCTGTGCTCGAATTCACAACAAATAAATCAGAGGTAGCACAACGATGCAAATCGAATTTTACGGCGCGACCGGGGGCATCACCGGTTCGTGCCACATCGTGCGGACGGACGACCACACGATACTGTTGGACTGCGGTCTGATCCAGGGTCGTCGCGAAGAAGAAGAAAAGAACCGCCGGCCCTTTCCGTTCTCCCCCAGCGAAATCAGCGCCGTCGTACTGAGCCACGGGCACATCGATCATTCCGGCCGCATTCCGCTGCTGGTCAAACAAGGCTATCGGGGACCCATCTACGCCCAGAACGCGACCCGGGACCTGTGCGAGATCCTGTTGCAGGACGCCGCCTATCTTCAGGAGCGCGACGCACAGTACGAAAACAAATGGCGTCAACGCAAGAAAAAGCCCCCGATTGATCCGCTGTTCACGGTCGGAGATGCGCGCCACGCGCTCAACAACATCATTGGTCTGCGCTATCGAGACAAAAAGGAAATACTGCCCGGCATACAGATCCGCTACCAGGACGCGGGCCACATACTGGGTTCTTGCAGCGTCGAGGTCTGGCTGAGCGAAGGGGGCAAGCAGCGAAAAATAGTCTTTAGCGGGGATCTCGGCCAATACGACACCCCGATCCTGAATGATCCCGCCGTCATTCGGGAGGCCGATCACGTGCTGATCGAAAGCACCTACGGCAATCGGCTGCACCGCGATCGGCAAGCGACCGTCGAGGAAATCGGCGATATCATTCGCAGCGCCAATCACGACAAAGGCAATCTACTCATCCCGGCTTTCTCGATCGGCCGCACCCAGGAAGTGCTGTACTACCTGGGGCTGCACTATGACGCGTGGGAACTGGACCGTTGGGAGGTGTTTCTCGACAGCCCCATGGCCATCAAGGCGAGCAAGGTTTACTGGGAGTATCCGCACCTTTACGACGACGACGCCACCAAGCTGCGCAAGAGAATTCACGAAATGCCGCATCTGCAGAATCTGCGCTTGAGCGAGACACCACAGGACTCGATGGCGATCAACCGCATCCAGAGCGGCGCCATCGTGATCGCGGGCAGCGGCATGTGCAACGGCGGACGGATCGTGCACCATCTGAAACACAATATTTCCCGGCGCGGTGCGCACGTCATGATCGTCGGCTACCAGGCCAATGGGACGCTCGGCCGAAGACTGGTGGACAAGCACCCTCAAGTCAGGATCCACGGTGACGAATACCCCGTGAGGGCCAATGTCCACACGGTCGGCGGTCTTTCGGCGCACGGCGATGTCGATGATCTGATGCGCTGGATCGGCAATTTCGAAACCCATCCGCAGGTACATGTGGTCCATGGCGAACCCGAGTCGAAACAGAACTTCAGCGAACGTTTGCGGCGGGACCTCCACCTCGAGGCATCGGTGCCCGAACCGGGCGAGGTGCTTGAACTCTGACGGAAGCGCGTCCGGCAACTGCGGTCCCGTGTACCTTCGAACCATTCGCCCGCATTACGGCAAGACCGTGCCGACCCTGCTCTGGCTGATCGCCTGGCTGTTGGTCTCGACGACGGTCGGCGCAAAGACGCTGCCCGACAGCGTAGCCGGTGAATTGCGGCGACTGGGGATTCCGCCGAGTTCGCTGAGTGTGCATGTGCAGCGGGTCGCGACCAAGAAACCGCGTCTGGCTTTCAACGCCGAGCAGCCGCGCAACCCCGCCTCGGTGATCAAACTTCTGACCAGTTTGGTGGCGCTGGAAATACTCGGCCCCGCCTACACGTGGAAAACCGAAGCCTGGCTGAGTGGCAACCTGCGCCAGGGAACGCTCGAAGGCGACCTGGTGCTGAAAGGCTACGGCGACCCGTTCCTGACGCCCGAAAAATTCTGGCAGTTGCTGCGGGGCCTGCGCGAACGGGGGCTGGAGCGAATCGACGGCAACCTGATCGTCGACGACAGCCACATCGCGTCCCCCACGAAGGACCGCGGCGCCTTCGACGGCAAGCCCCAACGTGCCTACAATGCCCTGCCCAACGCGTTGAGCCTCAATTTCCAGGCGACCCGGATCACGGTGTTACCCGATCTCGCGAACGGCACGGTGCGCGCATTCGCCTACCCGCCGCTGGCCAACCTCGCCTTCGACAACGCCGTGCAGCTCATTGACGGCCCCTGCACTCGCGGGCAGCGCCGCCCGACCATGCATTTTCGCCGAGCGGGCGGCGGCGCCACCCTCGAACTGCGCGGGAAGCTGGCCACGGGCTGCCCCGAGGGTTCCTCGTCGTTTCTGGTCATGTCGCCGCACCAGCAGCTGGAGGGTGCCTTCCGTGCCTTGTGGGCGGAATTGGGGGGTTCATTCGACGGGCAGCTGCTCGAGGGGGCGTCGCCCGCCGGTGCGGAGCTGTTCCATCGATTGAATTCGCGCCCGCTGACCGACATTCTTCGCGGCATGAACAAGTTCAGCAACAATCTGATGAGCCGCTTGGTGTTTCTCACCATCGGGTCCGAGCGGTACGAGGCGCCGGGCACGCCGCTGAAAGCCCGCCGGGCGGTTCAAGAATGGCTCGTCAAGGAAGGTATCGGGTCGCAGGACATCAAGATCGACAACGGTGCCGGCCTGTCCAGGGACACGCGCATCAGCGCGTCCGAACTGGCGCACCTGCTGCGCAACGCCTACTTCAGCCCGTACATGGCGGAGTTCATCTCGTCGATGCCGATCATCGGCATCGACGGCACCATGCGGCAGCGGCTGAACGGCACCGCCCTGGTGGGCCGCGGCCATATCAAGACCGGCTCGATCGACGACGTCAACGCCATGGCCGGCTACGTGCAGGACAAGCACGATCGCCGCTGGGTCGTCGTCTCGATTCTGAATCACGAGAAAGCGGGTTGGCGAACCAATCAAATCCAGGACGCGCTGCTCGAATGGGTCTATGCCGGTGCCCCTTGACTCCTTTCGGTTATCATCCTTTCGTTCTGGCCCGTGCGAGAAGTCTGCGGATCCCGACCGGACCGCGGCGCATGCGTTCGCCCGAACTGCTGGCGGACCGTCACGACTGGATGTAATCTTTCTGCGAGGCTGTCGGGTTATGGGGGATCGTAGCGGGAAGGCGGGAGAGGGAGGCCAAATGTTCCGGATTCGAGGCGCATAGTGGGCCTGTGTAACAAGAATTCAAGGATATTTAGACCGTTCCCCGCCATCTTCGCAGTAGCTTCATCCATAATCGGACAGCCTCCTCGGTGAGGCTGTCCGAGAATCGGCTGATCTACCGCGGACTCCCCGGAGGGTTGAGGATGACACAGACGTGCTTCGTATTGATGGGATTCGGTGAAAAGACCGACTACCGGAGCCAGCGGAAACTCAACCTCGACAAGACCTACACGGTCATCCGCAAGGCGGTGGAGGAAAGCGGTCTGCGGTGCGTCCGCGCGGACGACATCATCCACGCCGGCGTCATCGACAAGCCCATGTACGAGTTGCTGCTGGAGGCGGATATCGCCATCGCGGATCTGTCGACTTCCAACGAGAATGCCATCTATGAACTGGGGATACGGCACGCGCTACGGCCCTCCACCACCATCGTCATCGCGGAACGACATTTCAGCTTCCCGTTCGACCTCAACCACGTCGTCATCCGACCCTACGAGCACCTGGGCACGGGCATCGATTTCGAAGAAGCGGACCGGCTCAAGTCGGAGCTCAAACAGGCCATCGACAAGCTGGCGGGGGGCGACGATGTCGACAGCCCGGTCTACACCTTTCTCCCCGATCTCACGCCGCCGTGCCGCGGCAGGACAGCGGCCGACGCCGCCCGCCACGTGGACGGCGAACCGGAACCACCGCCTGCACCCGGCCCGCAGGACACCACCTTCACCACCCTGCTGGAAGCATTCCACGATGCCCGCACCAAAGACGATTTCGCCGCGGCCCGGATCCTGGTCGCGCAATTGCGCAAGCTGCAGCCCGGCGACCCTTATCTGATTCAACAGCATGCCCTGAGCACCTATAAGAGCAAGGCACCGGACCAACTCAGCGCGCTGTACGAGGCCAAGAAAATCCTGCACGAAAAGCTCGCCCCGCAGCAAAGCAACGACCCGGAAACGCTGGGCATCTGGGGCGCGGTTCACAAGCGGCTGTGGGAACTCGAGCAAAGGCTGCCGGACCTCGACGAGGCGATCGCCGCGTACGAGCGCGGTTTCTACCTGCGGCGCGACTTCTACACCGGCATCAATTATGCGTTTCTGCTTAATACGCGTGCGCCGTATCAGCAAAACCCCCGCGAGGCCATCGCGGACCAGGTGATCGCCAATCGCGCCCGACGGCAGGTTCTCTACATCGTGGACGACACCCTGCCGGTCATGCCGCGCGACGCGCAGGGCAGGCCCTCGGATCCTCACGAGGCTTACTGGTTGGGCGCCACACGACTCGAGGCGCTGCTCGGGCTTGGGGAATTCCAGGAACTCGAGCAGGCCAAAACCCAGCTCTACGCCACTGCGCCCGAAGCTTGGATGAAGCAGACCACCGAGGAGCAACTCAGTAAACTGCAGGGGTTGCTGAACGCGGTACCGGCCGCACCGCACGATTGACACCCCCTGCGGCGCTGCGCGATCGCGCGGCAAATGGCATCAGCCTTACCAGGAGCCGGGCCCTCTCGGTAAACCGAAATCCAACGCGATCAACCGTTCCTAAGGCGTACCCAGCCTCCTAGCCTGCATAGCCGGTCGTTCGTCAGGCGGCGTCGGGCTTCGGTAAGTCCGCGACGGCTCTGACGCGCGCCTGGTGCAGCGCGTTCTGTATCTTTTCGGAAGTCTCGCTGTTGGCAATCGCCGCACTATCGATGCCCGTCACGGCGTCCAGCGCCTGTTGGAAAAAGGCCCGTTGCGGGTAGCGCCGGTCCTCGAACCCCGTGCGACCGCGAAAATCGGCTTCGCAGGCCAGCAGGAAGCGCGCGAATCGCTCCGGGCGGCGCACCGCATCGGTCCTTTCCAGCACCTTGACGGTCGTGGCGGCGCGGAGCTCGGTTGCCCGGTGTACATGGCCATGCCACAACGCCGTAATACGAGCCAGATCGGCGATCTTCGTCGGCACGCGGATACGCCTGACCAGACGTACCAGCAGCTCCGCGCCGCGCTCCTCGTGGCCGCGATGGCTCGGCAACAAATCGGCCGGCGTGGTGCCCTTGCCCAGATCGTGGGTCAATGCCGCGAAACGCACATCGACCCGCGGGGAGAGTGCTGCCGCGCAGGTGAGTACCTTCAACACATGCACGCCGGTGTCGATCTCGGGATGCCACCGTTTGGGCTGCGGTACGCCGAACAAACGGGCAATCTCCGGAAACACCGCGCGCAGCACCCCGGCGGACCTGAGTGTTTCGATGAATCGTGCCGGCGCCGCGCTCGCGAGCGCTTTTTCCGTCTCGTACCAAACCCGCTCGCCGGCCAGTTCATAAAGGCCTTCCACCACGCTCAGGCGACTCATCGCTTTTTGTGTCTCTACCGCCAGGTCGAACCCCAGCGACGCCAGTTCGGCGGCAAAGCGCGCGACCCGCAGCACCCGCAGGGGGTCCTGCAAGAAACTGTCCGCGCTCACCGGGCGCAGGACCCGGTCCTCGAGATCGCGCCCGCCGCCGAGGGGATCGATCAACTCCCCCGCCGCCGTTTCCGCAATCGCGTTGATCGTGAGATCGCGCCCCTTCAAGTCATCCTCGATCCGCACTTCGGCACCGGCGGTCGACAAATCACCGCGCTTGCGGCAAGCCAGCGTATGCTCTTCTTTGGTTTCGGGGTGCAGGAAGACCGGAAAGGACTTGCCGACGCGCTGGTAACCGCGCGCTACCAGCTGGTCCGCCGTCACACCGACGACGACCCAATCCCGGTCCTTGCAGGGCAGACCCAGGAGGCGGTCACGAACCGCGCCACCGACGAGATAACGTTGCATAGCGTCGATGGTATCGAAAATCGGGGATCCCGTGACGAATACCGCGGCAAATACTGATGCGCGGGCGCGCGGTCAGTCAAATCCGCCGTCATCGACAAGCTTGCCGGTTCGGATCAGGGTTTTATCGCGCGTCATATTTCGGCCATAGAACATTTCGACCATTTCGCGTCGCAACCGTCGTTCGATCAGCTTTTGCTCGTTCGGCGGTAGGTCTTCGGCGGTCAGCCCGAACAGGTAACGTTCCAGGTGAAAATCCTTCAGCAGCATTTTTGTGTGGAACAGATTCTCCTGATACACGTTGACGTCGAGCATTTGGTAACGCTCCTTGGTATCCCGCGCGATATAGTTCTGAATAGAGTTGATTTTGTGGTCGATGTAGTGCTTTTCCCCGTGAATGTCGCGCGTAAATCCCCGTACCCGGTAGTCCATGATCACAATATCCGATTCGAAACTGTGAATCAGATAATTCAACGCTTTCAACGGCGAGATGCGACCACAGGTTGCCACATCGATGTCCGCCCGAAAGGTGGAAATACCGTTTTCCGGGTGGCTTTCCGGATAGGTGTGCACCGTGATGTGGGATTTGTCCAGGTGCGCAACGATAGCGCCGGGCAGTGGCCCGGGCGATTCGGTATTGGAGATCAACTCCGCCGCGATCGGTTCCTCCGAGATCAGCATGGTGACGCTCGCACCGTGCGGGTCATAATCCTGATGCGCGATATTCAGGATGTTCGCGCCGATGATCTCAGTGACCTGCCGCAATATATCGGTCAGCCGCTGCGCATTGTATGCCTCGTCGATGTACCGGATATATTCGCCGTCCTGTGCCGGAGTGGCCGCGTAATTGATGTCGTATATATTGAAGCTCAGCGTCTTGGTGAGATTGTTGAACCCGTGAAGCTTCAAGCGTTCTGTGGCCATCGGTGGCGTACCTCACGTTGCACGCAACGATATAAAAAAGCCGCGAAACTTAGCTCAATAGTGAATTGACGGCAACTACATCGTGCCTGTAGACCCACGACGCACGCGCGTGCAACGGGCGTCGAATGCGTCTCCGCTACCGCCGTTATGTTTGACGCGTCAATTTGCGTCTGTTTGAAATCAGGTGACAGCCCTGCAAGAAATGTTGTGAACCTCGCAACAGGATTGCTCGTCCCGCCGCTTGCATGCGCTAAGCTCAGTTCCGCGTAAGTGAAATAAATTCTTCATAATCATTGTGATAGGGCATTCTCATAGCGCCATCAGGTCAGTCTGGCACGCCTGCTGCATTAGTTAACGCCGAGCGCGCAAGCGACGACTTCAAACCTGAACTACAACCCACTGAGGAATACCACCATGAACCTGCAAATCGCCGACCTGCCGATGAACCAACTGCTGGACCGCAACGCCATGACCGCCCTGAGCGGCGGCTCGATCACCGTCTACAGCCCCTGGAAAACCACGTCTTCGAGCAGCTCCACCAGCAACTACAGCAACGGCAGCTACTTCAACTTGTCCAAGAGCATCTTCGGGTGGAAGGTCGTCTACGGCAAGAAGCGCTACGAGTACCGCACCAAGACCACCGTGGCACGCCAGCGCCGCTCCAAAACGGTCCTGTTCTAACACCCAGCGACCCACAGGCGCAGTACCGAACGGAGGCCTCGCGCCTCCGTTTTTTCCTCGCCGTGCGATCGGCGGTCGCCATCCAGGTGACTGGTTTTCAGCCTCGAGGTGCCTGGCGGTTGGAGCTGGATTAAGCAGATTCAACGAACCGATCCCGTTCCCAGCGCACGACGGGTGGATGATGGATGATCTGGATCAGCGTGCCGTCGGGGTCGTAGCAGTAAAAACTGCGTGCACCGTCGCGATGGTCTCGCGGTGTGTTGCGTACCCGCACCCCGTGATCGGTCAGCCAGCCATACCAGGCGTCGACGGCTTGCGGACTCGCCACGAAAAACCCTATGTGGTCGAGACGCTGGCGGGCTTCATCCCGTCGGATATCCGCGGCAGCCTGGTGCAGCGCGATATTGTCGCGGCCGCCGGACGTCAGGTAAGCATTGCGCTCATCGGGGCGCCACTCGACGTCCATCCCCATGAGGTCTACATAAAATCGCTCGCACGCCGCCATATCTCTGACAAACAAAGCAACATGACGCATTCCAAACCCGATGTCAGGCCGTTCCATGCTTCAAACCTCCACGAGCTCGAAATCGTGGGTTATTTCGGCTGTGCGGCCCAGCATTATCGACGCCGAGCAATATTTTTCGGCACTCAGTTTTACGGCGCGCTCGACCGCCTTGACCGTCAGGCCTTCGCCGCCTATGCGGAAATGCGCGTGAACGCGTGTGAACACCTTGGGCTCGGTCTCGGCCCGCTCGGCCGTGAGTTCGACCTCACAAAAAGCGACCGCGTGGCGTCCCTTGGTGAGGATATGGACCACGTCGAATTGCGTGCAACCACCCATCCCGAGCAGCAGCATCTCCATGGGCCGGACCGCGAGGTTTCGTCCACCGTGTTCCGGCGGACCGTCCATCGTCACCGTGTGCCCACTGGCGGACTCGCCCACCATCAGCGCGCCGTCTATCCACTTAACCTTTGCTTTCATAGTGTTACGTCGTAAAAATTGGACGATGAGGCTAACACAATTCGACAACTATGAGCATTCTGCATAAAATCAACGACATAGCATGATAGAGTCTCGTTATGGCAATCACCGACCAGAGTAGCATCATAAAACCACCGCCCAAGGCACCCGATTGGCTTAAGCCGTTTCTCGCGCACTGCCATCGCCGGCGCTACCCCGCAAAAACCGACTTCATTCACCCGGGCGACGATTCGGACACCCTATTCTACCTGGTGGCCGGACAGGTGACGGTGCTGATCGAGGATGAAGACGGCCGCGAAATCATCCTCAGCTACCTCAACAAAGACGAGTTCATCGGTGAAATGGGGATGTTCCTGCCCACCCCGATACGCAGCGTGATGGTGCGAACGCGCTCGGCGTGCGAACTGGCCGAAATCTCTTACGCCAAACTGGAGCAGCTGTTCGCCGGCGAATTACGCGAGCATGCCACGGCGGTGCTGTACTCCATGGGGCGGCAGCTGACCGAACGGCTCATGGCGACCAGCCAAAAGGTGGGCCATCTGGCCTTTTTGGATGTCACCGGCCGCATCGCCGGCACCCTGCTCGAATTGTGTAAACAGCCAGATGCGATGACGCACCCCGACGGCATGCAGATTCGCATCACCCGCCAGGAGATCGGCCGGATCGTCGGCTGTTCACGGGAGATGGCGGGGCGCGTGCTGAAAGATCTGGAGGAACGCGGCCTGATCGGCGTCAAAGGCAAGACCATCGTGGTCTACGGAACACGCTAGCCGATACCGGCAGCGCATCGGCATGACCCGGTTCCACCGGGTCATGTACAGTGCTCGTAAAATCGGCGTTTACTGGAGTTGCAACATCGCTTCCATCTGCGGCGCGAGTTCCTCGACCATGGTCAACACGTCACCGCCGTACATAGCGCCCATCATCGCCAGGTTCATCATGGAGACATAGGTCTTACCGTCAGATTTTTCGTATACGGCGATGGTGCATGGCATCATCGCCGTCAACTGTTTGTATTCGTCCTTGACCAGCAGCTTGGCCGCCGCGAACGGTTCGCACATCTTGATGACCTGGTTCTTACCGATATCGACGTCGGTGACGCGCATCAGATTCTGTTGAAAATTGACCTTCCATTTTTTCGGTACTTTCCAGCCTTGATCCTTGGCGTTCGCTTCGAGCTTTTCCAGCGTTTCCTCGAACCCCAGCGGGCTTTCCCGCTCGATGAGCATTTTCGGCATACTCCCCTGGTCCGCGTGCGCCGTCGTTACCGCCAGTGCCGCGATACCTACGTAACCCGTCAGAGCAAGTACCAATAACAACTTTTTCATGAACGTGTTCCTCCGATAACTGAATGGGGTCAATGTTCCCCGTTGTCGTTTTCTGTTGCCGCCGCAGGTCGGCTTGATGCGACGGCGCCGCTATTCTGCCTTTTCAGGCCGGAAATTGAAGTACATCTTTTCGGTTTTTAGCTTGTATCCCCAAGGCAGGCCGGCGTTTTTCCAGCCATTGACCACGCGTTTTCCCTGGTGCGGGCCCTGTTTGGCCTTGATGCCTTCGAACCCCTGATACTGCGTATACACTTTTGTGTATCCGGCGTCGTACAACGTTCTGGCAGCCACGGGCGATCGCCCCCCGGAGGTGCACATCAGAATAATCGGATCGTCGCGTGTCAGCGAGCGGGCACTCAACAGATTTGCCACGGCCGGCACGAAATCCGGGTTCTTATACTTGCGGTAGGCGCCGTGGACGCCGTCGTCTTTCTCCTTCCACTCGGTAGCATCCAGTTGGTAGATCGGGATGTTGGCGTCGGCGACGTCTGAAAATCCAACAAACTGGATCTCGCCTTGGTCGCGCACGTCGATGAACGACACCTTGTCCGGATTGGCCAGTTTCATAGCGTGGGCTTCTTGCGGATCGACGTACAGGTCGTACGGCGTGTGCCATTTTTCCTGCACATCGGCCTTATCGGCAGCCGCGACCTGCGCCGTCATGCTCCAGCATAGCGCCATCGCAAACCAACTGATCACACGCACTTTTTTCTGCCCCATTGAATCTTCATCGGTCAATAACCCTGAACTATCCACTATTTTTGACGCAACTTTGCTTCGCCGCGTCGCCGCGCTATGCTCGGCGTCCATCATGCCCGCACCGCACCACAACTCCGACACCCCATGCTTCCATTGCGGCCTGCCGCTGGACCTGAACTTTACCCGAAAACTCAAGGTCCTTGGACAGGATCGGGATTTTTGCTGTCCGGGTTGCCACACCGTTTGCGACACCATTGTCAAAGCCGGGTTGGAAGACTACTACAGTCACCGGCGAGAAAAAGCCCGGACTGCCGACGTCGTACCCGAAATCGTGCAAAAACTCGGGTTTTACGACCATCCGGACGTGCAGAAATCCTTTGTACGCGGCTCGGGAACGATACGCGAGGCCTCGCTGCTCCTGGAAAATATCCGCTGCGCCGCCTGTCTGTGGTTGAATGAACAAGCGCTGCGCGGGCTTGAAGGCGTGCTGGACGTCGAACTGGACTACGCCAGCAATCACGCCAGGGTCCGGTGGGACCCGACGCTCATTCACCTGAGCGAGATACTGGAAGCCGTTATCAATATCGGCTACGTTGCTCACCCTTACGACCCGACGCGACGTGAACAACTCAACCAACTGCAACGCAAGCGCAGTACCGAACGCCTGATCTTCGCCGGCGTTATCGGCATGATGGTCATGCAATTCGCCATTGCCGGTTATGTCATGGGTTATTCCGACGAGACCGGCGAGTTGGCCCTTTGGGTGCGTATCGGTCGCTGGACCAGCCTGTTCGCCACCACGCTGCTGCTCGTCTATCCCGGCCAGGAGTTTTTCACGGCTGCTTGGCGGGATCTGCGCAACCGCCGCCTCGGCATGGATGTGCCGATCGTGCTCGGTTTGAGCATCGCCTATCTGGGCAGCCTGCACACCACCTGGACCCAGTCCGGGGAGGTGTACTACGACTCCATTGCCATGTTTGTATTTCTGGTGCTTTTGGCTCGTCGCACCGAGTTGCGTGGCCGGGTCACCGCGACCGACGCACTCGATCGCGTCGGAAAAATCGTCCCACGGGTCGCTACGCGGCTGCATGAAGCAGGCGAAGAGCAGGTGCACGTCACTGATCTGCAAGCGGGGGACACGGTGCGTGTGCGCCCCGGCGAAATCGTACCGACCGACGGGCGCATTGTGCTCGGCACTAGCAGTTTCGATGAGTCGCTATTGACCGGGGAATCGCTACCCGTCAGTCGAACGGCAGGCGATGAGGTCATCGGCGGTGCCTGCAACGTCGATCAGGCGATTAACATCGAGGTGACAAGCGAGGCCGGCGAGTCGACCGTCGCTGAGATCCACCGCTTGCTTGCCGGCGGGTTACGCGACGCGCCCCGCTATGCGGAATTGGCTCAACAAGCGGCGGGCTGGTTCGTCGGAGCGGTGTTGTTGATTGCGCTGGTGACCGCGACGACCTGGCTCATAGTCGATCCCGCGCTGGCTCTCCCGCACACGGTTGCAGTGTTGATTGTTACCTGCCCCTGCGCCTTGGCGCTGGCCACGCCGGTCGCGGCCGCCATTAGTACCGGGCGGCTGGCCGACACCGGCGTAATCCAGACGCGGGGTGATGCCCTGGAAGCCCTTGCTCAGTGCGACGCTTTCGTCTTCGACAAGACGGGAACCCTGACCCGCGGAGAACTGGCGCTGGATCGCATCACCGGCGTGCAGGGGATGGATCACGAACAGGCCTTGGCGATCGCGCGCGTGCTGGAACAAGACTCAGAGCACCCGATCGGAAAAGCCATTGTAAACGCGCTGCCCGATAACACGCCTGCCTTCGCTGCCCAGGACTTTCACAACACACCCGGACTAGGTGTTGAAGGCATGGTGGAAGGTGAGCGGTGGCGCCTGGGCAAACCGGAATTTGCCGCGCGTGGCGCTGCGCTCGACGTGCAGATTGAGGAACTACGCCGCGCGGGGTTCATCGTGACTGCGCTGTCAAACGGACTTGATGCGCATGCGCTGTTCGCGTTCCGTGACCAGATGCGTTCCGGCGTACCCGATTTGATGCGCCAGTTACGGTGCGACGGCGTCAGCCAGATCATCGTGCTCAGCGGCGATGCGCAACAGAGTGTCGACCGCTGTGCTGACGGTCTGGATATCGATATCGCCAAGGGCGACTGTCGTCCAACCGGCAAACTGCGTTGGATACGCACTCTCCAACAACAAGGCGCACGGGTCGCCATGGTGGGCGACGGGATCAATGATGCCCCCACCCTGGCCGCGGCCGATGTTTCCGTTTCGTTTGCCCATGCCACCGAATTGGCGCAGATGCACAGCGGGATTCTGTTACTCGGACAAGACATCAGCGTACTGAGCGAAATTCGTGCGCAAGCGCAACAAACCCGGCGCATCATCAGGCAAAACCTTGCCTGGGCCGCCACCTACAACTTGTTGGCGGTACCCGCCGCCGCGCTCGGTATGGTTCCTCCCTGGGGGGCCGCGATCGGTATGTCCGCAAGCTCGTTGCTAGTCGTGGTCAACGCGCTGCGATTGCGCGCGCGACGGGGCGCACAACCCCGGAACCTACGCCCTTCCTCTCATACCGACAAGGATGCGCAATCCCTCGATGCGTCCAACGAAGCAACGCCTTTCAGTTCCCTTGAAAGGATATAGATTCTACGAATTCTCCCGCTAAATCAACAAGCTGAGGCTTGACCGCACGGTTATTATTAAGTATATTAGAATTCATTAATATTAAAGGAAGCAGACCGATGATGTACCGAATCGTGTACAACGAGCAGACGCATTGTTACCGCGTGGAATCGCATGGCATCATCGGCTGGAACTTTGTCTCAGACCCGAAGACCGGCGATTACCTCGGCTTCGACGACATGAACGCCGCGCGAGACTGGATCAAACAACACTCGGAAACACGCGAAGACTCCAGCCGTCGCTGGAAAGTGGTTTCAGTCTGCTCTTGATTGGCCGACCACGCGTCAACCCCACCAGCGGTTGGCGCGACGGTCCTTAGTGACTTCGATTTCGCTCGCTCGGGGCCTCTGCAACCTTTTTCTCATACGGAAACCTGAAGTGACCGAACCGGTGCACCAGCACCGCGACGGCAAGCAGCAGGATGGTTGCACCAATCCCCATCACACCTTGCCAGCTAAGATCTTTGGAATCGAGTATCAGATACCGCGCCAGCGCGACCATGGCGATGTAAAGCGGGTAGCGCACCGGCAGTTGGTGCTCTTCATAGTAGATGCCGACCATCGCGATCACCTCGAGATAGATGAACAGCAACAGGAGGTCGCTCAACCGGACCACCCGGTTCTCCAACATCACCAGCAGTTCTTGCGCGATAGCAACCATGGTGGCCAACAGGATGATCACCAGCGCGACGTGTTCGATTGTGTGCAGTACCTTGCGGATAGCCGTTTTGTTCATGAAAACTCACATGCGTTCGTGTGTAGCACAAGATAAATGCCCGGCGTGCGGTTTGTCTTGCTACCGATTGCAGCATCAATTCGGAGCCATTGCCGAAACGGCCGGGCGCAGGCTAGCTGAGTTCAGCGCGCGAGTCATCTTCTGGGTGCTGCCAGCAACCTCACACGTGCAGGTCGATGGCTCACCCCTACCGATACATCAAGACCACGATCCGCAGTTATTTATGTGCCGATAAATTTGATTTTGGTGTATTAACTGCAGGGAAAATCGGTCCTCCGTCAAGGCCTTTAATACCCGTCGGGTATTGAGAAACGCCGGCAGCTATGTCAAGTTGCGTTGCGGAGATCGCTCTCCGCGCGTCAAGACAATAACCAAGAAGTTGCAAATCTTTAATTCACGAAGGCGAATCATTCGGCATGGCCGAAAAGCATCGGTGTGCGTAGGCATAGCCGGCGATGCCGTTGGCGTGTCGTCGAAAAATATAATTTCGATAAAGTTGCAGGGGGTAGTCAATTGAGCGAACTGACCGAAGACGAACAACGGCGCATCATGGAATCGCCGCCCAAGGGGACCTGGGCGCTGATTTTGCTTATCGGCCTGGGCATGCTGGCGGCATGGCTTTATTTCTTCTTCGGCGTGTTCATGTCGCACGGCCCGGTCAACTGAGGGAGATCAGATGCACATTGATCCGTTGGAAAAAAAGTGGATGTACGTGGTGGGATTGATGACCGTCGTCATGATTGCCTCAATGGCTTACGCGGCCGTGGTCATGAACATGCACCCGCCCAGCAACGTGGAAACCATCGACCCGAAGACATTGCACCTTTCCGGCGAGTTCGCCGAAGACAATCTCGGCGTCACCGAGAATGAAGACGGTTCACTCACGGTACGTCTGATCGCCGCGCGCTATTCGTTCTATCCGCAAGAGCTGGCACTGCCGGCAGACACACCGATCACCTTCCGCCTCACCAGTCCCGATATCGTGCACGGCGTCCATATTCCGTTTACCAATATGAGCTCCATGGTCATCCCGGGATATATCTCGGAGGTGAACACCACGTTCAACGCGAACCGGGTCGGCGAACACCAGCTGTTGTGCAACGAATACTGCGGTCTGGGCCATGACTACATGTGGTCGCGCCTGACGATTGTCCCCAAGGGCGAGAGGACTGGAACATGAGCGAGACCTATAACAAAGCAAACGGCGTGAGCATGGCGAACATGTGGGTCGCCTTCCTCGCCTTCATGGTCGCAATCGTGCTTGGCCTCTACCAGGTCGCCAACCGCAGCGGCTTCTTCCCCGAGATCGAATCGCACGAGTTGTATTTCGCGTCGGTATCCACCCACGGCGTCCTGATGGGCTTCGTGCTGACGACGTTCTTCATTATGGGCTTTGGCTATCATACGGCCACCTCATCGCTCAAGCGCGCACTGTGGAAACCGGGGCTGGCGTGGCTGGGGTTTTTCACCGCCTTGGGCGGAACCGTGCTGGCGGCCATCCCGCTGCTGTCGGGCGATGCCTCGGTACTGTACACCTTTTACCCGCCGTTGAAGGCCGACCCGAAATTCTATATCGGCGCGACCTTGCTGGTCGTGGGCTCCTGGCTCTGGTGCCTGGAAATGATCATGTCCGTGGTCAACTGGAAACGCGACAATCCGGGCAGGGTGGTACCGCTGGCCATGTACGGTACGACTGCCAACGCCATCATGTGGCTGTGGACCAGTGCCGGCGTCGCCTTGGAAATGATTTTCCAACTCATCCCCTGGTCGCTGGGCTGGAAGGATACGGTCGATCCCGGACTCGCCCGGACGCTGTTCTCCTGGACCCTGCACGCCATCGTGTACTTCTGGCTGTTTCCCGCCTATATCGCCATGTACACCCTGGTACCGAAAGCCGCCGGCGGACGCGTGTTCAGCGACGAGATGGGGCGCGTGGCCTTCATTATGCTGCTGGTGATGAGCGTGCCGATCGGCTTTCATCACCTTTACATGGACCCGCAACTTGCGGCTGGCTTCAAGTTTCTGCACATGATCGGCACCTTCGGCGTGGCCATTCCGACCCTTTTGACCGGCTTTACCGTGCTGGCGTCACTGGAGATCGCCGGTCGTCTGCGCGGCGGCAAGGGATTGTTTGGCTGGATCGCCGCGCTTGACTGGAAGGAGCCGCTGGTGGTGGCGGCCATGCTGTCGCTGTTCATGCTCATCACCGGCGGTTTCGGCGGCATGATCAACGCCAGCTACCAGATGAACACGCTGGTGCACAACACCCAGTGGGTGACCGGTCATTTTCATCTGATCTTTGCCGGCACCTCCGTCATCATGTACCTCGCCGTCGCCTACCATTTGTGGCCGAGAATCCTGGGCCGCAAGCTGCATTCGCGCGGTCTGGCCGTTCTGCAGTTATGGCTATGGACGATCGGCATGCTGGTGCTGACCATGCCCTGGCACGTGCTCGGTCTGCTGGGACAACCACGCCGCATCTCCTCCGCGCCCTACGACTCGCCGCTGGTAGAGCAATGGGACCCGCATGAGGCCGCCATGATCGTCGGCGGCGTCATTCTCACCGTCTCGGCCATCCTGTTCGTGTACAACCTGCTGATCACCCACGTCAGCGCGAAGCGGCCGCAAGACGACGGCGACGAGTTCGCGACCGCCATCTACCCGCCGGTGACGGTTCCGAAGGCGATGAACGGCTTTGCACTGTGGAATGCCATAGTGGCGGTTTGGATGGTGGTGGCGTACGGTATTCCGATTACCCAGTTTTTTATACTCGACGTACCCGGCTCGATGCCCTGGGGGTACTGATGAGAACGAAACTATTCTGTCTGGTCGCGCTCGCACTGGCCTCATTCGGCACGGTGCAGGCCGAACCTTCAACCAACATCGCCTGGACGCCCGACTTGAAGCGCCTGGTGAAGGGCGGCGATCCCGCCAAAGGGGCCGAGATCGAAAAAGTCGAGACCGAAGACGTCAACGCCTGTACCGACTGTCACGGCGCAGGAGGGGGCGAGCCCGATCGCGACAAGCACCCCATGCTGGCCAGCCAGGTCGCCGCTTACACGTACAAACAGTTGCGCGACTACAAAGACGGTAAGCGTGAAAATCGCCGCATGGAAGAGGCGGTGGAACGCCTGAGCGACGCAGAACTGGCGGCGCTGGCAATGTGGTACGAACAGCAACCGGTGCCGACGCCCGAGGTCGACGCGGACGAAACCGTCAGCGAGGAGACGATTCGTCTGGTGTTTCGCGGTGACAAGCAGCGCTTGGTACAACCTTGCGCTGCCTGCCACGGTACCCGCGGCGAAGGGGCGGACATCGACGTACCCGCCCTCGCCGGACAGAACGTCAAGTACTTCGTGGAGACCATGAAAGACTACGCCAAAGGCAAGCGCGGCAACGATATCTATGGCCGCATGCGCATCATCGCAAAGGCCCTGACCCGCGACGAGATCAATGAACTGGCGGTCTTCTATGCACGCGAGAGCTCAACGCGCGTCAGGCCGATCTTCAAAAACCTGAGAATGGGCCCCGTCATCCGGAGCGAAGACGGATAATCAAGTCGCCGCGCCGTTGCAGATGGACATTTGCAACGGCGCGCCGGGCTGATAATCTGGACAGCCCGGCGAAAAAAACTTACGGGTGCCTCAATTTGTACGGATTCTTGTCCGAGATCAAGGCGGACTTTGCTCGCGACCTACAGGGTACGGCCCTGGCACTCAGGGTTGTGAAAAGCATCCGCGCGCGGATATATCGGAAAACAAGACCGGTTCACCGGCACCCCTGACAATCAATGTTTCTTCAAAGTGAGAAAGGAGGATATATGGGCTGCAAGAAAGTACTGCTCATCCCGTTGTTCGGCTCGATGCTGGCGGCCGGCGCCGCTCAGGTTCAAGCCGACCCGTCAGCCATCATGATGGCCAACACCTGTGCCGGTTGCCACGGCACTGAGGGTCAAAGTGTAGGCCCAGCCTCGCCCAACCTGGCAGGCATGTCGGAATCGTACTTCATCGATTCGATGCAGGCGTTTAAGGAAGGCACGCGCCCCGCAACCATCATGGACCGAATCGCCAAGGGTTACACGGAGGCGCAGATCGAGGCCATGGGCGGCTATTTCGCCGGACTGCCCGTTTACAAGGCTCCGCAGACGGTCGACGCCGGCAAGGTAAAAATGGGTGCCGAGATCTACGACAAAGGCTGCGCCAAATGTCACGATGAGGGTGGCAGTCTGCCGGACGACGACTCGGGCATTCTCGCGGGCCAATGGCTGCCGTACCTGAAATATTCGATGGCCGACTTCACCGAAGGGCATCGTGAAATGCCCAAGAAAATGAAAAAACAAGTGGAAAAGCTCAGTGCTGATGAAATCGAAGCATCGCTCCACTACTTCGCCGGCCAGCAGTAACCACGGGAGAGGATGAAGACAATGGCAGAATTTTCTCGCAGAGACTTTTTGAAAATCACCGGCGGCGCGGCGGCACTCGGTGCCGTCGGCTTTCCCGCCATCCTCAAGGCGGCGGGCGGCAAGAAGGTGGTCGTCGTCGGCGGCGGTGTGGGCGGTGCGACCACCGCCAAATACATCAAGATGGCCGATGCGTCGATCGACGTGACGTTGGTCGAGCCGAACCAGGAGTACTACACCTGCTTTCTGAGCAACGAGGTCCTGGGCGGCAATCGTAAGATGGAAACCATCAAGGTCACCTACGACGGGCTGAAGGGGCATGGCATCAACGTCGTGCACGACATGGTCACGGGAATTGACGGCGGGGCGAAAAAGGTCATGACCGCCGGCGGCAAGACCCTCGAGTACGACCGTTGCGTGGTGGCCCCGGGTATCTCGTTCAAGGGCAATATCGAAGGTTATGACGAGGCGGCTATGAAGGCCATGCCGCACGCCTGGAAAGCCGGCGAACAAACCATGCTGCTGCGCCAGCAGCTCGAGGCCATGGACGACGGCGGTGTGGTGCTGATTGCGGCCCCACCCAACCCCTTCCGTTGCCCGCCCGGTCCGTACGAGCGCGCCTGTCAGATCGCCATGTACCTGAAGGCGCACAAACCCAAGTCCAAGCTGATAATTCTGGACGCCAAGGACAAGTTCTCGAAGATGAAGCTGTTCACGCAGGCGTTCGAGCGTCATCACTCCGGGATCATCGAGTGGGTGGCCGGCAAGGACATCGGTGGCGGCGTGAATCGTGTCGATGCCGGCACGATGACCGCGTACACCGCTGACGGCACGGCCCACAAGGTGGCTGTCGCCAACATCATCCCTGCGCAAAAGGCCGGCATGATCGCCGAGACGGCCGGCTTGACCAACGACGGGGGCTGGTGTCCGATTGACGGGCGCACCTTCGAATCCACCCAGGTCAAGAATATTCACGTCGTCGGCGACGCCTCGGTTGCCTCACCCTTGCCGAAGTCGGCCTACGCGGCCAATTCCGAGGCCAAGGTGTGCGCCGCGGCGATCGTGGACCTGGTCAACGGCCGCGAGCCCGGCGATCCTTCGCTGGTCAACACCTGCTACTCGGTGGTCGGCCCGGACGATGCCATCTCGGTCGCCATGGTCTACAAACTTCAGGACGGGAAGCTGGACAAGGTGGATGGCTCCGGCGGCCTGACCTCCATCGACAGCGCACCCGACATGCGGGCGCGTGAGGTGCAGTATGCCTACAGCTGGTTCGAGAACATCAAGAAAGACAGCTGGGGCTGATCGGGTAACACTTCGACCTTACTGAATTGCACAGGGCCCTTCGGGGCCCTTTGTCGTATTCGCCCGGAATCCGTTATTCCGGTACGGACGCCTGGCCGAACAACTCGGCCAGGCGCCGGCCCGGGTCGGCGGCGCGCATGAACGCCTCACCGACCAGAAAGGCATGCACACCATGCTCGCGCATCAACTGCACGTCGGCAGGCGCGAGAATACCGCTCTCGGTAACGACCAGCCGGTCGTCGGGAATCCGCTCGCACAGATCCAGCGTGGTCTGCAGGCTCACTTCGAAGGTCCTGAGGTTGCGATTGTTGATCCCCACCAGGCGATTGGGAACGCGCAGCGCGCGCTCGAGTTCCTGCGCGTCGTGCACCTCGATCAGTACGTCCATACCCAGTCGCCGGGCGAGGTCACTGAGTTCGCGCATCCGTGCGTCGTCGAGGCAGGCCGCGATCAGCAATATGCAATCGGCACCGATCAGGCGCGCCTCGTAAACCTGGTAAGCGTCGACGATGAAGTCCTTGCGGATGACCGGGAGGTCGCAGGCGGCCCTGGCGGCCGTCAGATAACTGTCCGCACCTTGAAAAAAATCGATATCGGTCAATACCGAAAGACAAGCGGCGCCGTGCGCGGCGTAGCTGCGCGCGATCTCGGCTGGCTCGAACTTCTCGCGCAACACGCCTTTGGATGGCGAGGCCTTCTTGATTTCGGCAATCACGCCCGCTTGTCCGGCGGCTATCCGCGCGTCGAGCGCGCTTACAAACCCACGACACGCGGACAAGCCGTTCAAAGCCTCCATCAACTCGGACAATGTGCGGCGCTCGGCGCGCTCCTGGATCTCTTCGAGTTTGCGCGCAACGATGCGTTTCAATATGTCGGGCGTATTGCTCACGGAACCCTCTGGGTGGAAATAGGCATCTGCCACGACAACATTCTACTGAATTGACGCATCGATAGTGCGTTCGGCCAATTGGAGGCCGGGGGACAAACGCATAGAATGGCGGCAACGCAGTTCGGAGGCATCCATTATGAATATCGCAGGGCGCGTCGGCGTCGCACTGGCAGCCTTGGTGTGTACGCATGCGGCGTCTTTGTATTTTCGCACCGGCGTTATCGAGCGCGACCTGCAACGGCAAACCAGGGCCGCGCTCGATAATCGCGGTTTTGCACGTATCGCCATCCACATGAGCGGCAGAGACATGACCCTGACCGGGCGGGTTGCCGACCGCAATGCGGCGGCGCGGGCCATGTCGCTGGCATCGCGCTCCGAGGGTGTGCGCGTGGTCCATGATCAATTGCGGCTCGACCGCAACTAGCCTAGGGAGAAACACTCGGCATGTGGTATCTGATTGCTCAAACGGCGGTCTTCATCCTGATCGCCGCCGTCATTGGATTCTGGCTGGGCTGGTATCTCGGCAAGATGAGCGGTCAAACCGACCTTGACCTGCTGGAAACGCGGCTGGCCAGTTGTCGCAACGCCCGCAAGGACGACAAGGCACAGGTCAAAAAGCTCGAGCAACAACTGCAGGAGCATGCGCGGCAATTCGAGGTCTACGCGGGGGAACAGGCGCGGCCGGCTGCGGCCGGAGACAACGACTTGGACTTGCTCAAGGAACGTCTGGTCGAGTCCGCGCAGCGGGAGGAAGCGTTCGCGGCACGCATCAAACAACTCGAACAGCAGTCACTGGCGCAAGCGAAAAAACTCGATGCCTGCGAAGCGGCGCGGGTGGAGCAGACCGCCGAGTTGGAGCGCCTGCAATTGCGTATGAGTGAAACAAAGGCTGCCGTTGCGGCGCCGCCAGGCGCAGGTGCACAGCCGGGCGTAGCGGGCAGTGCCGCCCGCGCGAACATGAACATCGAGGAGCGGCGCCCGACGACGCTGTTGTCGGCCCCTGAGGGTGCGCCCGACGACCTGAAAAAGATCAAGGGGGTGGGTCCGCGTCTCGAGTCGCTACTGCATGAACTGGGTATTTTTCATTTCCACCAGATCGCCGCATTTACACCGGGGGACATCGCCTGGGTCAACGAGCGTCTGAGCTTCAAGGGCCGTATAGAGCGCGAGAAATGGGTCGAGCAGGCGAAAAACTTCGCTGACCACTAGTCGTCCTGGCTGCCCGTTAGTTTCAGCCATGACAATCACGTCGGTAGCCGCGACAGTGTGCGGAAAGACTTGCAGGTAATCAGGTTGCGCTAGAGATGAGGCTTGTTCTCGTTCAAAATGACTGCGTCAGCACGATGAGTTCGTCGAGACGATTGCGTGCCGCGCCGCTCTTGATGGCCGCGTCAGCCTGGGCGACGCCTGCCTTCAATGATCCGGCGACTCCCGCCGCGTAGATGGCCGCGCCGGCGTTCAGCGCCACGATGTCGCGCGCCGGACCAGCATGGTCCTCCAACACCGAACGGATGATGGCCAGGCTGTGCGCCGCATCGTCGGCACGAATCTCGGAAATCGGCTCGCGCTGCAGGCCGAACTCCTCGGGCTTTATACTGAACCGGCGGATCTGGCCGTTTTTCAGTTCCGCCACGTCGGTTTCGTCGCCGATCGAAATTTCGTCGAGACCGTCGCGGGCATGTACCACCAGCACGTGTCGGGAACCGAGTCGCTGCAACACCTCCGCCAGCGGCTCCAACAAGTCCGCGCTGAACACACCCAGCACCTGGTTGGGCGCGCCGGCAGGATTGGTCAGCGGCCCCAGCACGTTGAACACGGTGCGTGTCGCCATCTCCTTGCGCGGTCCGATCGCATGCTTCATGGCGCCGTGATGCGCCGGCGCGAACATGAACCCCACGCCGACCTGGGCGATACAAGCCGCCACTTGCTCCGGCGTGAGATCGAGACGCACGCCGGCGGCCTCGAGGACATCGGCTGAACCGGATTTGGACGAAATCGAGCGATTGCCGTGCTTGGCCACCCGAGCCCCGGCCGCCGCACTGACAAAGGCCGCCGCAGTGGAAATATTGAAGGTGCCGGATGCGTCGCCACCGGTGCCACAGGTATCCACCAGGTGCTCGGCGTGCACATCCACCCGGGTCGCGAGTTCGCGCATGACCGTGGCGGCCGCCGCAATTTCCGCGACGGTCTCGCCCTTCATGCGCAGTCCGACCAGGAACCCGCCAATCTGCGCTGGTGTGGCGCCACCCGTCATGATGGTGCGCATTACCTGGGTCATGTTGTCGGCGGTCAGGTCTTCTCGACGGATGACCTTGTTGATTGCTTGTTGCAGGTCCACACTGGTCCCTCGTCTACTTGTTCTCAAGGAAATTCTGCAGCATCCGGTGGCCGTGTTCGGTCAATATGGACTCCGGATGGAACTGCACACCCTGGATAGGGAGTTGTTTGTGACGCACGCCCATGATCTCGTCGGGTCGATCGTCGCGCTCCGTCCAGGCCGTCACTTCGAGGCAAGCCGGTAGGGTCTCGCGTTCGATGACCAGCGAGTGGTAGCGTGTCGCATCGAAGGGATTGGCGAGCCCCGAGAACACGCCGCCGCTGCAGTGATAAATAGGCGAGATTTTGCCATGCATGACCTCGCGCGCGTGCACGATCCTCCCGCCGAACGCCTGGCCGATCGATTGATGTCCCAGGCAGACACCGAGAATCGGCAATTCTCCGGCGAAGTGTTTGATCGCCTCGATCGATACGCCCGCCTCGTTCGGCGTACAGGGACCCGGAGAAATCACCAGCTGTTCCGGGCGCAGGGCCGCGATCTGCGCGACTGAAACTTCATCGTTGCGGAAGACCTGCACATCCACGCCCAACTCACCGAAGTATTGCACCAGATTGAAGGTGAAGGAATCGTAGTTATCGATCATCAGCAACATGATCAGGGCACCTCGTCAAAGGCGCAGGGGTGGCGGTCTATGCCCGCCTCGGCCAGAGTAACCGCTCGAAATACCGCACGGCCCTTGTTCATGGTTTCTTTCCATTCCAGCTCCGGCCTGGAATCGGCGACCACCCCCGCTCCGGCCTGGATATGCAGCTGGCCGCCCTTGATGACGGCGGTGCGAATGGCAATCGCCGTATCCATGTTGCCGCCCCAATCGAGATAGCCCACGGCGCCCGAGTAAATGCCGCGCTTGACCGGCTCCAGTTCGTCGATTATCTCCATGGCCCGAATCTTCGGCGCACCGGATACCGTTCCGGCCGGAAAGGTCGCGCGCAGCACGTCGATCGCACTCATCCCGCTGCGCAATTCGCCGACGACATTGGAAACGATATGCATCACATGCGAATAACGCTCGACCATCATTTTGTCGGTGACACGAACCGACCCGATGTCGGCCACCCGGCCCGCGTCGTTGCGCCCGAGATCGATCAGCATCAGATGTTCGGCGATCTCTTTCGGGTCGGCGAGCAGCTCAACCTCGAGCGCACGATCCTCGTCTTCGGTGTAACCACGGCGCCGCGTACCCGCTATCGGCCTGACCGTCACCTCGCCGTCTTCGAGCCGCACGAGTATCTCGGGCGAGGACCCGACGACCTGGAAATCGTCAAAATCGAGAAAGTACATGTAAGGTGAGGGGTTCAATCCGCGCAAGGCACGATACAGGTCCAGCGGTCGCGCGTTGAACGGAATCGTCAGACGCTGCGACAACACCACCTGCATGCAATCGCCGTCGAGGATGTATTCCTTGATCCGGGCGACCGCCTGCTTGAAACCTGCTTCCGAAAACCCGGATATGAAATCGGCCTCGGTTACGGTTCGGGCCGACCTGCCCGGTTCTCTCGGTGCACCGCGCTGCATACGCTCGGTCAAGTCGCTGATACGCGTGTGCGCCGATTCCAGCGTATCGCCTTGAGCGGGGTCGGCGTGGACGATGATGTACATTCGGTCGGCCAGGTTGTCGAACACCACCAATTCGTCCGAGACCATCAACAGAATGTCGGGTGTACCGATTTGGTCCGGATTGGGGCAGTGGGCGAGACGGGGTTCGATATAGCGAATGGTGTCGTAACCGAAATAACCGACCAGACCGCCGCTGAACCGTGGCTGCCCCTGAATCTCCGGCACCTCGAAGCGCCGTAAAAACGCGTCGATGAAGGCCAGCGGGTCCGCGACGTCGTGCTCTTCGACGACCTCATTGTTGGTCTCGATCACGACGCGATGCCCGAAAACCCGCAAACGGGTTCGGCAGGGCAATCCGATAATGGAGTAACGGCCCCATTTTTCGCCCCCGTGAACGGATTCGAAAAGGTAACCGTAGGGACCGTCTACCAGTTTTAGATATACGCTCAGGGGGGTGTCGAGGTCCGCCAGCACTTCGCAGACGACGGGGATTCGATTAAAGCCCTCGTCGACCAGGGCGTTAAATTGTTCAGGTGTCATGAGCGTCTCCGCACAACAGGGTCCATCGATGGTGCCAGTTGGTTCAACTAGCTACGCCATCGTGGTCCCGTAGCTTTCGCGTCGTGGTCGGAGAGCAGCGCCATGCGGTGGTTGAGTCATTTGTTTCGATTTACGCAACATAACCAAAAACGGGCCGCGCGCCAAGCAGTGTCGCGTGCTGCGGCGCCCCGCTCTTCTTTACCCTACGTCGCCGGTCGCGACGCTTCAGTACCGGCCGGGTTCGTAAAATTAGAGGCCGCCTTCTGGTCGATTAGACTTCGTTGAGACACCCATTACCGGGTGCGTTCGGCTCCTGCGGCTGCCGATGTTTGTTGCGGGACCGCGCATTCACGCCGGGGAGGACGGAGTGGCTGGCGGGAAACAGATTGACATATTAGTAAATTCTAATATACTTAACTCCATCGACACGCACCTGG